>JAHIOG010000213.1 GCA_018895675.1 bacterium | reverse complement strand
GACGTTATCGGAAATATAATTAATATCCTGTTCTTATTTTTTTCTACTGTTTCAGTTGCGTCAGGTCTGAGGACCTGACGAAACTATAATTTATCTGAAAAGGCAAAGAATACCCCGCTGCTTGCAGCGATTGGGATGAATTTGCCAAATTTAGAGCAAGGCAGTATCTTTACAACATGGAATTGAAGTTTGCAAGTCATTGTTCCTATCAAATTCGTTATCACATGGTGATGTGTTTGAAATATCGGAAATTACTGCTACGGCAGAATAATTATGTAGACAGTTTAAGAATTATATTGGAAGAGATAGGAGAAAGGTATTGGTTTGCGTTTGATGAGATAGGTACAGATGGAGACCATGTACATGTTTTTGTAGGAGCAGCGCCAAAGTGGTCACCTTCAAGAATAATGCAGGTTGTCAAAAGCGTAAGTGCACGGCAGATGTTTTCAGAATATCCAGCATTGAGGAAGCAATTATGGGGAGGAGAGTACTGGAGTGATGGAGGATATATAGGTACAGTAGGAGAGGGTACCACAGAATCCATAGTCAGAAAATACATACAAGAGCAAGGCAGTGAAAGGGAAAAAGAATTATATTCCCAATTAAAATTGTTCAAATTTTAAACATGATACCCCGCAGCTTGCTGCGGTTGGGAGTTTCATATGGTATATATTTGAAAAGCGACTGGGGTTACAATAGATGCAGGGAGGTTCTTTTAATCATTTGGGTCTTGTCAAGCTTTCCCGTACTCTCTATACAAAACAGTTGTACAAATGTCTCAAATATATTAACATCTGGATAACATGGCATATCTTCAAACTGGGAGTAGTAAAAATAACGTGCCGCAGTTCCTTCTCCGGCAGCTGCCGGATGGGACTGACGGTGCGAAGCCGTAAGGAAGAAAGCTGGTTCGGTTATAGGAGTATTTAAAATTGCTCGTTGAAAAATTGATCAAAGATCAAAGGCGGTATTACAAGCATGAAGATTGATTGAACTTCATAACTAACAAATATAGATTATATGAAGTATTAATATTGAAAGGCTGATATAAATGTCTACAAAATTCTTTACAAATTTTGGCCAAAATACGCTATTCAAAAAGTTTGAAGGCATATTTGCATATAACAAGGACATACAATTTTTTGATGCATTAGTGGGTTTTTTCCGAAGTTCAGGATATTTCGCAATTCGACCATTTTTAGAAGATGTTCCTCATATCAGGATTCTTATTGGTATAAATGTTGACAAAATTATTTCAAAGTATCATGCAAAAGGACTTCTGTTTCAGACTGATACACAACAAGCAAAAAAAGAGTTTATTCAAGATATTAAAGCCGATATTCAAAATTCCGAATATACTAAGAATGTTGAAAAAGGTATCGTTCAATTTATAGAAGATGTAATATCGAAAAAGATTGAAATAAAAGCACATCCGACCAGAAACCTGCACGCAAAAATTTACATATTTCGACCTGAAAATTTTAGTGAACACCAACCAGGCTCTATAATTACTGGCTCATCAAACTTAACCGGCGCCGGAATTGGGTCATCAAATGAATCAAATTATGAATTTAATGTTATTTTGCACGACTATGATGATATAAAGTTTGCCAGCGATGAATTTCAAATGCTCTGGGATGAAGGTGTTCCAATATTACCCCAAGAAATTCAAAATGTAGAAAAAGATACATTTATCAAAGCTGAACCAACACCATTTGAATTATATATCAAGTTTTTAATTGAGTATTTTGGAAAAAGTGTAGAATTTGATCCTAATTCTATCACCGATCTTCCAAAAGGATTTTATCGACTTTCATATCAGATAGATTCAGTAAATCAGGGTTTTGATTTATTACAAAAACACAACGGTTTCTTTTTGGCAGATGTTGTAGGATTAGGGAAAACGGTTGTTACCACATTAATTGCTAAAATTTTTTTCTATAGTAATGACTATCCATCACATATCACTAAAACCTTAGTCATTTTTCCGCCGGGATTGAAAGACAATTGGTTGAATACGTTCGACCAATTTGGTTTACAAAATTACGATTGGATTACTAATGGCAGTATTCATAGGGTAAAAAATCCAGAGCGATATGATCTTATCATTGTAGATGAGGCACATAAATTCCGTAACGATACCGCAGAAGCGTATACGGCATTACAATTATTATGTAAAACACCAACTAGTCATATTCTACCCGATGGTACCAAGGCTATGAAAAAGGTAGTGTTGGTTTCTGCAACACCACTAAATAATCGCCCGGCAGATATTCGAAATCAGTTATTATTATTTCAAGATGCGAAAGACTCAACATTAGATATTTCAAACCTCCAATCCTATTTTGCTCGAAAAATCGAGGATTATAAACGAGCAGCTAGAGAATCCGATACCGGAAAAATGCAAAGTATGATTGCTGTAATTTATGCAGATATTCGTGATAAGATTATCGAACCTATTACAATTCGACGTACTCGTGCTGATTTGTTGGATCATGAACAATATAGAAAGGACCTTGAAGAACAAGGAATAAGATTCCCTAATGTTGAAAAACCGAGAAAGATTTACTATCAACTGGATGCAGTATTGGAAGCTCTGTATGATCACACCATCAAAAAAATCAGTAATCCTTCTAAAGGATTACAGTACTACAGGTATCGGGCAATTGAATTTCTAATTCCGTCAATTAAGCAGAAGTATAAAAATGCAGATCTGTTATCATCACAGTTGGCGAATATTATGAAGACTCTGTTGGTGAAACGGATTGATAGTAGTTTCTGTGCTTTTAAGATATCTTTAAAGCGGTTTTTTAAAGCATCAAAAGCGATGGTAAAAATGTTTAATGACAACAAGATATACATTACTCCCAATCTTAACGTTACCGACTATATATTGGACGATAATGAAGAAGAGTTGATACATCAGATAGAGAATGCCAGGGAAACGGACCCAACGATAACTGTTTGTAATCCGGAAGACTTTTTACCTG
>JAHIOG010000212.1 GCA_018895675.1 bacterium | reverse complement strand
TATTGGCATCGAACTCAATCCCAAATACATAAAAATGGCCGAGAAAAGAATAAAGGCGGTTTCTAAAATCAACAAGGAACGACAGGATTAGATATGGAGATAATTTTGAAATGTTAATTTCTATCATGGAAAAATTGGCTATAAAAATATTTGAGAAGGGGCAGAAGAAGTTTTTTTCCTCCAGCCGCCAAAAAATGGTTTCTCATTCAGGCTTATATATAGGAAGGAGCCCAAAACCATATAACCCTCGCGAGGAAGAAAACATTTTTCTCTCGCAGAGTGAAAGAGAGGGGCATTGGTACATTGTCGGCGGTACCGGCAGTGGTAAGACGAATTTCATCGAAAATTGCGTTCAGAACGACATCGTTGAAAACAGGGGAATGTGCATTTTTGATGCGCACGGCGACATATCGGAAAAATTGGTGATTTTTATCGCTTCTCTGTGGCAGAAGAAGACAGCGAAACAAAAAGAAGAAATGGCCAGGCGTCTGATTTTAGTCGAGCCATTTCACGACAGAATAACGGGATTTAATCCCATGGAAGTTGATTCGTGTTCCAGCGCTCTCCAAATGATGGATGTTTTTAAAAAAAGATGGCCGGATTTTGGGCCAAGGATGGAGGAGCTCTTCCGAGCCTGCCTCGCAACGTTATCCGTAAACCATCTTACTCTATTGGAACTTCCAATTCTTCTGACCAATAGAGAGGCGAGGGATTCATTGGTGAAAAATATCACCAATCAGGAAATTAAATCCTACTGGCTTGATAGGTACAACAAATTGAGTCAGGGTTCTGAGGTTCAGTATCGCGAACCTGTTTTGAATAAAGTTACGGAATTCCTGACTGATGAGAATGTGAGATACATGCTTGGCCAGACAAAAAGCACCCTTGATTTTAGAAAGGCGATGGACGAAGGTTACTGGGTGATTTTGAATATTTCCAAGGGGCGGTTAAAAAACAGCGCTTCGCTTTTGGGCGGGCTGCTTTTGCTGAGGCTCCAACTCGACGGACTTTCAAGGGCAAACATTCCTCTTTATCAGCGCCGTTCCTTTTATGTTTATCTCGATGAATTTCAGAATTTCATCAATACCAGAGAGGGCACAGATATAGAGGTATTGCTTTCAGAGGCAAGAAAATATCGCTTGAATTTGACAATGGCAAATCAAACTTTAAGCCAGTTGGAAAATTCTCTTTTAAACGCCATTCTAGGCAACATCAGCGCGTTATTCTGTTTTCGGCTTGGTTACAGAGATGCCCTTGCATTGGCCCAGGAACTAAATCCAACAAATAAAAATGTGATCTGTAACGATTTGATTAAACTAAAGACCGGGGAGGCGTATTTTAAGCTCAAGGGAAATCAGGCGCGCCCGGTCAAAATTCCTCTTTCCCGTACGCCTTACGTTCATCCGAAAGTCGTGGAGGAATTTAAAAAACTTTCCTTTTCGTTCTCTACAAGGCCGCTGGAAGAAGTTAAAAGAGAAATTGAAGCCCGGCACCGGAAACTAAAAACAAAAAACAGGTCTGCCGGCGACAATTACCGTTTCCACAAAGAGAATCCTTCGGAGGGCCAGAATGGGTGGTAGAAGAAGCCCTTTTCAAAGGGCAAAGAACCCCATGGTTTTACAGGAAAGAGACAACAACATCATTGCCTTATGCCATGATTACCATTTTTTAACCCTGGATCAGATACGGCTCCTTGCGGGTTTTGGCTGCCGGAACAGGGCAAGCACCAGATTGAGAAAACTTTTTGATAACGGTTTTTTATCCCGGCGTTTTCTTTCGGTTTTCCGGGGAGGGGGCAGGATTATCTATTTTCTTGGGCCCGCCGGGGTGGAGATAATTTCAGGGAAATACGGCGTTGACGCGATGACAATAAAACAGAAAAGAAAGCAGCTTTTAAAGATAAAGAACGTTTTCCTTCCGCATTATCTTGCAATTAACGGGTTCAGATTGGCTTTTTCCCTGGCCTCAAAAAGCAAGCCTGAGATAACCTTAAAATCCTGGAAAACGCAAAAAGAGATACCGCTATGTTTGGAAGAAAGGAAATTTTACCCCGATGCCTATTTTGTCTATGGTTTCCGCGGCAAACTTTACAGTATTTTTTTGGAAGTAGACCGCTCTACGGAATCTAATAAACGGTTTCAGGAAAAAGTGGATAATTATTTGAAATACGGTTTTGACGGCTACTACCAAAAGCAATTTGGATTCCAGTTTTTCAGGGTTCTGGTCGTCTGCCAGACCATGGCAAGGTTAAGAAATCTTAAGAAAGCGATTGAGCAAAAGACCGACAAGATGTTCTGGCTGGCGGTTCAACAAGACATTCGGCCCGAGATGATTTTAGCCAAAATCTGGCACCGACCGGCCAAGGATCCCGTCTTTTCGCTTTTGGAGAATTAAAATGAGATACTGCGCGTTTTGCAGAAGAATGAATCCTGACAAGTCATTTTCGCCAAAATTTTTTATCAGTATAACCATTTCTTCTTTGTTCCCACCGTCGGTTAAGGAACTAATCTCCATATATTTTTTGCTCT
>JAHIOG010000211.1 GCA_018895675.1 bacterium | reverse complement strand
TTCGGCGTTCAATACCGCGGATAATAACGTGGTGGAGCACGCCGGGTGCGTCCAATCGGGCTAATCTGGGCATGTGTATTTCCTACCACATCACCTTCACCATGTCAATTTACTTATTTTCCTATGACCGTCCCCCATTTCATTCTCAGCTGCATTATTAAAATATTTCGATCCTGATCGGCAATGGATAGGTATGCAAAAAATATGGCTCATTTTGCGTAAAAAAAGCACTTTTAGTCAAAATACAGTTGAAGAAACCGGAATAAATTTCAGGTAGCAACCTTCAACCAACCCCTCTTCTTATATCAGCACAATCTCCAAAAAAGATATTTTCTATACTGCTATACCGGGCTTGTCCAACAAACGGTTCAGATTGTGGTTCGCTCCGCTCTCACAATCTAACCTTATTCGTTACAAGTTGATTTTATTGCACTTACAAACTATTTTAAAAGACTTAGTATCATGTCCTCCGAATTTTCCCATTTTTCACCCACTTATCCCGATTCACGTAACCCCAAGGCTAAAAGGTCTTCCGCGTCTCTGACAAATCCCTCTTCCCCATCAATCCGAACCTTAAGCCAGGGCATATCGTCAATGGAAATTACACATTCATTACTACCTGATTTGATTGAAACCCTTGTATATGCAAATATGAACTCCACCTTCGTTTCCTTCTTTATAATTAAATGCCGCGGAATGGAAGATGCCTTAGGCTCGTTAAAAAATCTTACAAATGTGTCTTTTTCGGAAGGCCTTCTTTTTACAACCACATCGAAAGCAGGGTAACTATATGGTAAATGATAGTGCAATGGCAACACTCTCAGGTTGTCAAAAACCTTAAGGGGAACTACAACCTCAAACCATCTTGTCCGCACGCCGAACCTCATAGTATCATATTCAAAAAGTCTCCGGCCATTCGGATTGCTTCCAGGCTCCAGTTGATAAATCTTACCGTTAAGAGTCAAAGGTCTAAACAGGGGAACCATATCTTCTCCTTTTAACGCGAATACCTGGCATGACCCTCCTGAAGAAGGCGCGTTGGGAACAAATCCGTAATATAGAACTAATCCCGCGCCCGGGTGATCTTTGGGGGGAATTTCTTTCAACACTCCTGATTCAACGCGGAAACCTTTTAAGCCCCTGCTATCAAGGGCATTTGCGCCCATCCCCCAGCTTTCGGTAAATCCTCCATCGTCATATTCAATAGGGAACGACTTCTCAAAATGCACCTTTCCTTCTTGATCCACGATTGAGAACGACTCAACTGTTTTATCAAATCCCATTGAAGAACCTTGGTATTTCAACTCCATGATAACGACTGAAAAATCCTTTCCCTCGATCTTAAATGGTCCCATTCGTCTTTCACGGCTCTGGATTCTCCCGGCGTCCAGCTCCCCGTCCAGATCCTTTGCCGGAGCATCCTGAGCATTCAGCGCAATTAATAATAGGCAGGGCCAGACTATCAATGACCGATTCCACACTAAGCTCAATATCACGAAAAATTTATTCGATAATTTAGCCACGATGAAATACCTCTATAATTATATCTTTCAGATTTTCTCTTCAATGAGGGCAACTAACGCAGACATAACCCGCCGGGACCCAACGAGGGAGTGGCAAAAGGCACGTTCAACTCAAACGCAGCTATTGAAATGAGCCGCACCGGGTTCCCGGTCGGAGTTCATGTTTTGGTTATGTTTCCTTAACGAGCTTTATTCTTCTATATATTTCGGCACCTGTAGTAACTGCAGCTATTAAGATAATCCACGGTTCATAATTCCCCACAGGATCAGCTATCCACATACCAGCCAAAAAAGTTGTTGCCAACACGCCAAAGGCTTCAAAAACTAAAAGTGCCTTTTCTCCTTTTGTTCGCCTATGATTATGTTTCGAAATTGTAATATATTGAAGTAGATCTGCTTTAAGGTTATTGACAACCTCTCTAAGGCCTTTATCAATCAGCGCAATTCCGCTATTACGTATTCTTTCGTCATTATCACCAGCTAATTTGATGATTTTTAGATAGGGTTCTCTAAATTCTTCAAAGTTCAATGGATATAATTTGTTGATTAAGTGCTCCAGTTCTTGCTGTAATGTTTTTGTATAGATAAACGGAAATTCTTTCATTGTACGAATAAACAAATCAGAACGCTTGTCAAATAGCGCAACCATGGACCGAGCAACTTGTTTAATCGTTGCACCGGAACGAACCATGCCTTTAGCAGAATTGGCGTGAGTTATTCTTTTGATTTCTTCTTCGAATTCACCAATTTGGGCGCTTCTCAGTACACTCATTTTTTCTGAAAGAGCCATCAAATAATCTTGATTCGATTTTATTTTCATTATTCTATCTCAAGAACATAATCGCGGCGCTGACCCGTAGGACTGGGGGACGACTGGGGGACGGTCATAGCTAAATAAGTAACTCAGTTTTGATCTGATAATTATTTGATTTCGATATTGCTTCGCCCTTGATAACAGCATACCCCACTCCGGGCTGGGACATCCCCAGCCTTC
>JAHIOG010000210.1 GCA_018895675.1 bacterium | reverse complement strand
AGAATATCGTAATTGTTATTAATATAGTAAGCCATTACATGTTTATTATACTCGGGATGAAATTGAGTAGTATAGATAAATGAATTGTATCTGGTAGCCTGAAATTCGGTCTGCTCATTCCAAGCCAGACATTCCGCATCTTCAGGAATTGATGAAACTATATCAAAATGTGATGAATAGACCTGAAGTTTTGAATGATTCAAACCCTTGAAAATCGGATCAACTATACCCGATAGCGTTAATTGGATCGTTGATACACCCAGTTCCGGACCCAACGGATTCCGGTTTATCTTCCCACCAAGAATCAAATTGATCAGCTGATGACCAAAGCATATACCTAATGTGTATATTTTTAAGTCTAAGATATAATCAATAAGCCGTTCAACGCTTTTGATATACGGATACGGTTCGGTTAAAGTACTATGTGCGCCCGTTAATATAATTCCTTGGTATTTTTCGATACTCTCCGGGACTATATAATCAATCTTTTGAGACTTCCATTTAACAGGTAAATCCGGCACGGAATCGATAATCAGCCTATCAAAATCGCCCCATCTCGAAATGAGTTCCCGGTAAGTGGAACCCATTTTAATGATCAATATCGTGGGTTTACTCATAATATTCTCTTGGTGCGACCGTTTTCATCAACCTGGTGAAAGGTATTACAAACTAATCCAAAATATCAACAAGAATAAATGATTTTTAAGGATTGTAGAAAAAGAGTTTGAAATTTTTATCCGACCGTTAATCGCAATCTACGACCCTTATTATTCCCCAAGTCCAACCGAGTAAAGCGATGATGATTAACCAAATATCTTTTTGTTCCATAGAAAGTTCTTTTGCCTTGTGCCTAACGTTCCTCGCATATGGCCAGTAGCGGTTTGCGGGCTGCGTTCTTATCCGCCGAAGCAAACACACAAGCGGGCTACTGACACTCAAATATACCACCTACCCCGCTATTGGCTATGATGCGATGTTAGCGGCAGTATTTTCTATCATTCTTTCGTATTCGTTAAATAATGTTAGTTGAATTATCGTTTTCTTTTCAAGTATCGGATAGTTGCTTATAAATAATTCTTTTTCGTTTTGATTTCCGTTTTTTCCAACATTTCTCATTCCATAAGTTAAATTCCATACGTTTATGTAAGCAAATGAAAACAAACTTCTTACGTATTCGCTGTCATCATAAGTTATCAGCCATTTATGTTTTGTGTTTTTTAATACTTCTGCAAATCTTTTATGGTCAAATGTTTTATGCAAGTTTCCGTTTTTACCGTATAAGGCAGATTTTGTTGCTGAATAATAAGGCGGGTCAAGAAAAATAAATACATTTTCACCTTCAGCTTCAACGACTTTTTGATAATCTAAATCAGTAATTTGTGTGTTGTTTAAAATTGTTGAAAGTGCTTTTACTCTTTCAATACTTGATTGTGTAAATCGCCTTTCAAATGCAGCATTTGAAAAACCACCGCTTTCACTTGTTCCCGAAAATGTAATACGATTAAAAGCAAAAAATGCCGCTGCTTTTTTTAAATCATCAAATTTTTCAATATTATCAATCAAAAAACGGTGTAATTCTTTTCCGCCGGGCCTACCGGCAGGTAGGTTTTCAAATTCATCTTTCCATTGCTGAATTTGTGCTATTAATTTAGTAGGATTTTGTTGTGTTTGCTTCCAAAAATAATAAAGGTTCGGGTAAATGTCATTTATCCAAAATTTTTTATTGGGGTATTTTTGTTTAAAGTAAACGAATACCGAACCACCGCCAAGAAAAGGTTCTCTGAATTCATCAAATTCAGGAACCAAAGGTGCGATTATTTTTACGGCTCGACTTTTACCGCCCGGATATCTTAAAGGACTTTTTATCATTTAATCAGCATTTTCTATTATTACTAAAAAGTTGTTTTCGTTTGCTTCATTTAACAAGTTTTCAATCAATTCTTTTTGATTATTTGAAAAAATATTGTTTGAAATAAAGTCATTAATTTTATCAGAATTATCTGCTGACGAAATGCTACCTTTCAAATTTGTAGAAGTTAATTTTATTACAGGAACAGGTTGATATTCTTTATCGTTAATACAAACATCTATTAAATTCGTGTAAAGTATCATTTTTAGCAAACCATCTTTAATATCGCCTTTACTTGGTAAAAGTTCGTTTCTGGAATGTTTGCTTTCAATTAGGTAAACCTTATCATTTTCGATTTTTATTTCGTCTGTTGTAAAATAGTATTTTCCACCAAGATAATTTTCTATTGTAATTGTGGCTTTTGTAAGTGTTGATAATGCTTCTT
>JAHIOG010000209.1 GCA_018895675.1 bacterium | reverse complement strand
CCACGATTTTCATATCCATGTAGTCGAATTGCATAACTCCGGTACTGCCGACGCGTTAACACTGACTGCTGTAGTTGCCCTTGCCTCAGCATTAACGCGCAAGCCGGCGCAGTCCCAAATAGTTGTTTTAGGAAGTATGAGTTTGGGGGGCAATATTAAGGCTGTAGAAAACTTAGCTGAATCTATGCGGGTAGCTCTTGATGCCGGAGCGAGAAGGATTCTTATCCCTTCGAGCAGTGTTAAAGATTTTCAATCAGTGCCCGGAGAGCTTTTATCCAAGTTTCAAAACAGTTTCTATGCCGATCCGATCGATGCGGTATTTAAGGCGATGGGGGTTGAGTAAGTTTGTTTTTATGAATAATTTATTCGATGAATTTATAGAATATGATGTTACCATGGGCGCGGATGTTGTGAAATGCCCGCATTGCGGGGCTGACGTGCAGTGCAGTCTTTTTATTGATAACGCGGTCGAATGCCCGGAGTGCGGAAAAGTGATCAAGAAGAAGTAGGATGATCCGGAAACCATTTCCAATGCGGGTTTGTGGAATTGAGGTTGATGATAGAGCGGTTGAAAACAATTATGGAAGAAAATTTCGAGTGATTCGAAATTGGTTTGTGCTGTTTAAAAATAACAATACATTTTTTGACCACAGATAGACCAGATAACACAGATAAATATGTTTCGGATGCTCAGGCCGCTATCGCGGCTATGTTTTCATTCAAGACACGTCTCAAAAGAAAAATGAATTTTTTATTGAACTGGTATTGAACGAATCAGGCTATCTGTGCAATCTGTGTAATCTGTGGTTAAATGGATAGGAGTGTTATGTGCGGGATATGCGGAAATATAAATTTTAACGGCCAGAAGGCGGATAAAAGCCTGTGGGAAACCATGGCCGCTGCGCTTGCGCACCGAATATGTTCTGCCGCTTCAAACTAAGATTTCGCGGCAGATAGAACATTTTGAAAAAGATAAGGACGCCGCTCAATCAGGCAGTGCGGCAAATAAAATTCAAAAGGAAATTTTCAGTTTGCGCAAGCAAGCCGAAGAACTCACGAAGTATGATGAGCTTTTACGTTATTATGCTGACAAGAAAATTAAACTCGACCTCGATGACGGGGTAAAAGTGAATTATGGAAAATTTGGCGATTTGTTGGATAATGTAAAGAAGATAGCCGAGAACAAAGAAGGAAAACAAGATGAAGATAACGAATAAAGCGCTTTTGGATCGGGTTGTTTCTATTCTTGAAGAGGCGCGCTCAAATGTTGTCCGGTCGGTCAATAACAATATGGTTATTGCCTACTGGCATATCGGGAGGGAGATCGTGTTGGCGTTGCAGGGCGGTGAAGGACGGGCAAAATACGGAGAAAAGGTTATCGAACAGCTTTCTTCTCAACTGAAAGAAAAATATGGACGGGGGTTTTCAATAAGCAATCTCCGATATTTTAGAACATTTTACACAGTCTATTCTAATAGAAAACCTGAAATTCGCCAGATCGGATCTGGCGAATTGGTTAAATCATCAGATGGCCGGATTCCAAATTGAGCGAGAAAGAAGGTTGATAGAAGAGAGGCTGTCGGAGGAAACCAGAGAAAGTCTGGACAAAAGAGGAAAAAGATGAATCTGCCAATTAATACTAATGATTTATTAACCGCGCGGACAGTGGAATGGGAACGTCTGGAATTTAAGGCGGGCTGGAATCCTGCATCTCAAATAAGAACAGGCAATGCATTGCGGCAATGGGCAGAATGGTTTGTTGAAAATCAAGCTGGATCTTGATGATGGGGTCAAAGTTAATTATGAAAAATTCGATGATTTATTGGCAGATTCTAAAAGTATAGTGGGGAAGACCAAATGACAAAAGACCTTACAAATTCAAATGTTGAACGACAAAATATACTAAATAATCAATATGCGTTAGTAGAGATTGAAAAGGCAACGCATATTCAGGGTATTCCGTTTGAGGGTAAAACAGTGGTGTTAAAGGAACAGTTAGCTGATTTCTTTGAGGTAACTCCACGGACGATTGAGAATTATGTTGAAAAATACGGTGATGAAATTCGACAAAATGGTTACGAGGTTTTGCGAGGGAAGAGATTGAAATCAATGAAGTTAGCAATTAGAGATGTGTTTGGTAGCGAAATTGATTTCGTTACCAAAACTACCGTTCTTGGAATCTTTGATTTTAAGGCTTTTTTGAATATTGCTATGCTTATTGCTGAGAGTGAAAGAGCGCGACTTTTAAGACAGACTATTTTAGATATTGTTATTGATACCATCAACAAAAGAACGGGTGGTGGTACTAAGTATATCAATCAAAGAGATGAAGACATTGACAATGAGTCGCTTAAGTTAAAAATTGTAAAGGCAATTTCTGATAATTCGTAGTGATGAAGTAGCGGGTGAAGTAACGGATGAAGTAGCGGGTTAACAGAAAGAAGAAAGGTATCTGGACATTAATCTGGACACTGTGTCTAAATTATAAAGAGAGCCAAAAAGTATGGATATTCAAAAGATAAAAAATAAATTAGAGGAACTGTTCGAAATCAACCGGGTTGTTTTCTGGAATGATGCGGAAGGCGAGTGTGAGGCTGAGCTTCAGGAATGTATTCCTGAAGGGATAAAGGTCTTACGTCCTGATATAATCGGGCAACTTAAGACGAAAGTAACTGTTGAAATCGAAAATCTATCTGACAAATTTCTTGTTTATGCGCCATTTCCTCAACCTGAGCCTAATGATGATTGGCTTTTGGATATTCGTCTCTATAGCCATCAGTTTTATGCTGATACATCTTCGATGGTGGTTGATGACCT
>JAHIOG010000208.1 GCA_018895675.1 bacterium | reverse complement strand
TTTGTCCAATCAGATTACTGGTTAACGTACTGGATGAAAACAGAGCGATGTTGTTTTCTCTGGCAACTTCCAGGAAAACATCAGACGGTTTTGCACCGTGCGTAAAAATGATTGCGGGTGTTCCCGAAGAGCACAATTTTGCAATTATTTTTTTTCGCTCTTCTTCCGGCAAGGTCCGCAAATACATATTCTCTTTCTTCCCGATAATCTGGATCCGGGATTTATCAAAATATTTCCAGAAACCAGCCAATTCCAGTCCAGGGCGGTTCAATTTGGAAGACGTAACGACACGCTCATATCCGATGCTATTGTTATAGCGTTTTAGTTTGAACTTCTGTCGGTTATCTTTATAGATCTTTCCGACGGTTAGTGGTTCGTGCATTTGTGTGCATACCTCTTTTCTTTAAAACGTTTCAACTGTCGTTCCATTTTATCGACAGCTACATCAATCGACTTGATAATATCATCACTGGATTCAGAGCATACAAGATCTTTACCGGAAACGTGTAAAGTAATTTCAGCCATTTCGCCTTCTTTTGACTTTTCCAGAATTACTTTACATGTTGTAATGAGGTGATCAAACTTATCCAGTTTCTTTAATTCTTCGATTACATAGGTTCTGACTCTTTCTGATGCATCATAGTGTCTCGACGTAATTTCAACATTCATAGATCACTCCTTCTTAAAAAGTTAATCCGCATGCGGATGTGCTTGTTTATATACTTCCTTCATTTTTCCAATTTTGATGTGTGTATATAATTGTGTCGTTGATAAACTGTTGTGACCCAGCAAGTCCTTTACGGCATTTAAATCGGCGCCGCGATCCAGCAAATGAGAGGCAAACGAATGTCGCAGCACATGGGGGCTCAAATGTTCCTGTTCTGAAACAGTTTGCAAAATCCTGGTAACCATTTTCTGGACGGACGGACGGGAAATGCGTCTGTTGCGACTGCTGATAAAAAGCGGGCTTTCAAGGGTTAATCCGCCAAATTCAATTCGTCTTTTATCCAGATAGGTTTTTATTGTTTTTTCGGCTCGCTGTCCAAATGGAACAATTCGCTCCTTGGCTCCTTTGCCGAATACACGGAGCGTCAAACGGTTAAAATTAATATCTCCATAATTTAGCGTGAGTAATTCACCCAGGCGAATACCTGTGCTGTAAAACAGTTCCAGAATGGCTTTATTGCGAAAAGTGACGAAATCATCGTCATCTGACCCATCCAATACTTGCGCTAATTGTTCTTCGGAAAGTATAACGGGAAGACGTTTCTTTGTCTTTGGGGATTTTACGATGGCGGCGGGATTCGACGAAACTTCACCCTGCCTGGCAAGATATTTAAAAAACGCTTTCAAAGATGCCAGTTTGCGGGTGATGGACGTCATTTCAAGACCGGATTCCGACAGCATTCCAAGAAAATGCCGGATTCCAAGTTTGTTTACCTTACCGATTTCAAGGGGAACCATGTTGGCATATTCCGAATAGAAATTAACAAATTGCTGCAAATCCCGTTGATAGGCTTCTATTGTATGCTGCGAATATCCACGTTCCTGTTTCAGATATCGTACAAATTGTTTAATTAATTCAACGGCATTCATCTTTCTGTTTCCCGGTCTTTCAACAGATTTTCAATCTCAATAAAGTCCTCCGGCAGTGGCGCGATAATCTCAAGATCCTTATGTACAACAGGGTGTTGAAACCGGATACAACAGGCGTGCAGCATTTGCCGGTCAACTTTTGCCAGTATCTGTTTTCCGAGGTCCTGATACAATTTTTCCAGCGAATTCAGCGACCGGTTTTTCCCACCGTACACATCATCACCGACAACCGGATGTCCTATATATTGCATATGAACCCGTATCTGATGGGTCCTGCCGGTCTCTATAATTACTTTTACTTCAGACATAATTTCATGTGAATATAGCACTTCATAGCGACTTCGGGCAAATTTTCCAGCATCTGTGACAACAAATTTCTTCCGGTTTCCAGGGCAGCGTCCGATAGCTTGTTCGATTATCGATTCAGAAGGGTCCGGCGTTCCCCACACAAGAGCCTTATATTCCTTGTAAACCTGTCGATTAGCGAATAAACGCCCCAGCTTCCAGTGTGCCTCGTCATTTTTAGCCACGATCAATACGCCGGTTGTATCCTTATCTAAGCGGTGAACCAGACCGGGACGCAAAGTTCCGCCTATCGAGCTAAGTTGACGGGTATAGTTCACCAGCCCGCCAGCGAGTGTCCCGCGAAAATTACCGGCGCCGGGATGTACTACCAAACCTTTGGGTTTATTCAAAGCAATATAGTAATCATCCTCGAATAAAATAGTCAGCGGTATATTTTCTGGCGATACTTTTAGAGGTTCCGGCGACGGTATATGAACAGTTATCACATCCGAAATTTTTAAACGGTGGCTGGGTCTTGTCAAAATTCCATTCACTGAAATATCACCGTGGCGTATCAAGTGATGAATCTTCGATCGGGACAACGCATCGATTTCATTAGATAGAAAAATATCCAGCCGCAATCCTTCGTCTCCGGTTACGGTAATTATTAGATCACTTCCGATTGAAGCGTTATCTGTTTTAGAGATATGGAACTCCTGATGAGGTTATTAAACATCAACGTTACCCAATGCAAATTGCCTGAGTTGGCTTCGCGTCATTGATATACTTAATTAATAGAAGGTAGCAAGAGTATTAAAAAATGGTTTATTTTCCTCGCATCGACAACTATTATGAATCCTGCACACAACTAAAGGTACATAAATCCTGAATAATAATCCATAGCGATATTTTAAAACGTAATAAATCCGAATGACTGCCGTGCAAAGATAGAATTATTTTTTTTCTCTGTTCTTACATTTAACACAATGCTGGGTATGGGGAACTTCTTCGAGGCGTTCCTTTGGAATCAACTTTCCACACTCAATACACATACCATATTCACTGTTTTTTATCCGGTCGAGCGCTGTATTCATATAGGATAGATATTTATTTTCCCGCGATAGCCACAGAAATGCTTTCTCCCGTTCCTGGGAGTCGGTGCCAACATCGGCCATATGATAGGCATAGGTCGAATCCAGCATTGTATTATTCTGAAGATCGTCATCATTGCGGGCAATTGATTCCAGTCTCTTGATTTCCTTAAGACTTTCTTCCCGCTGTTTCAAGATCAGGTTCTTAAAATATTCCAGATCCTCGAGACTCCATTTTTTCTTTGATGTTTTTGCTTCCATTTTTCTCTCCTGACGGAATTTACTTATTACGTCTAATAGAAACACGAACTTTATTGCCATCAATAATTAATTCTTTCTCAATTTCTCCAGTCTGAAATGTAAACTCAATCTCAACAGACAGGGTTTCCCGTTTAAAATAATCAATAAAATCATTCAGTGCAGTTTTCACCGGTCCTGCCGCCTCAATATAAACCCGAATCCGGTCTTCGACTTTAAAATCCGCATCTTTTCGCATTGTCTGTACATGACGTACTAGATCACGAACATACCCCTCGTATTTCAGATCATCGGTTAATTCTGTATCTATCGCAACCGTGTAGTCACCATCAAACACAACCGCAAGACCCTCAGCGTCCCGGCGTTCAATCAGCAAATCTTCAGATTCAAGGAAAACCTTATTATCAGTTAATTGCAATTCAACCGTCTCGCCTTTTTCGATCTTGCGGGCGATATCGCTTGCGGAAACTGACGCCAGAGCCGTCCGAATCTCTCCCAGAGATTTACCATACTTCACACCGAGCCTGGCAAAGTTAGGTTTTACAACATAACCGGCAAGAGCATTGTCGTTTTGAATAAACTCGATCTCTTTAATATTCAATTCTTCGAGAATCTGATCCTGAAGATCAGACATGGCGGCAGATTCAATATCGGTAGGCAGCTTCACATAAACCATTTGGAGAGGTTGACGAACTTTCAGATTGGCTTTATTCCGGGCAGCGCGCCCCATTCCGACGATTTTAATGACCGAATCGATCTTTTGTAAAAGTGTTTCATCAATGAACTTTTCATCGCAAATCGGATAGGACGTCAGATGTACGCTGATTGGTGCATCAGGCTCCAGTGCCCGAACCAGGTTCTGGTATATTGCATCCGTTAAAAAGGGAATTACCGGCGCTATAATCCGGATCAGATTTTTCAGGGTTGTGTAAAGCGACTGATATGCGCTCCACTTATCCGAATCATCTTCCGATTTCCAGAAACGGCGACGGCTGCGGCGTATATACCAATTGGATAACACTTCCAGAAATTCGTCCACAAATTTCATCGCTTTACCAGGGGCATAATTATCAAACTCCGCCCGTATCTGTTTAATCAGAAGATTCAGTCTCGCCAGCAACCAGCGATCCAGCTCCGATAACCGGTCTGATGCGACTTTATGAGTTACCGGCGAATAGCTGTCCAGCGCTGCATAGGTTGCAAAGAACGAATAGGAATTCCACAACGTGATCATTTGTTTCCGGAAATCTTTGGCGATCTTATAACCGAAATTCAGGTTGTTCACCGGGTTGTGATCGACATAGAGCCAGCGCATTACATCAACACCCATTTTTTCGGCTGCTTCATCAAACCAGATGGCATTACCGGCGCTCTTGTGCATCTCCTGACCTTTTTCGTCCTTCACCAATGCATGACCAAGAATAACCTTAAAAGGTTCACGATTCTCAAGCACGGTGCTCATTGCCAGAAGTGAATAAAACCAGTTCCGAAATTGTCCCGGCAGGCTTTCGCAGATAAATTCAGCCGGAAACCATTCTTCCCAGTAGTCATGATCGGTAGTATAATGCAATGTGGAATACGGCACAATACCGGCGTCGAGCCAGGGGTTGCCAACATCTTCAACACGGGATACTTTTGCGCCGCATTTATCACATTTAATTTTTACGGCGTCAACCCATGGACGATGCGGCGAATTGCCCTCAAACTCTTCCCAGCCTTCAACCGCGCGCTCTTTTAATTCTTCCTTACTACCTAAAACCGTGAGATTTCCACAGGACTTGCATTCATAGATCGGTAATGCTAATCCCCAGTACCGTTTCTTGGAAATCATCCAGTCGTGCATATTTTTCAGCCAATCAAGCTCATGCTGTAAACCATACTCGGGAATCCAGCGGATTTTCCGCGTAACATCCATCATCGCCTGCCGGATGCCATCCATGGAGATAAACCATTCGTCAACCAAACGGAAAACAAGTTCAGTTCCATGCCGCCAGCAAATCGGATAGCGGTGTGTATATGCCTCCAGACGATATTTAAAACCCTTTGCTTCCAGGTTCCTGAAAATATCTATGTTTACATCACTGACGTTCCGACCGGTCAACCAATCGAAACCTTCGATATAATTCCCGAATTCATCCAGGGGAGCGATAACACTCAAATCGTTTTCGATGCCAAGTTCATGGTCTTCCTGTCCGCAACCCGGCGCTATATGAACAATACCGGTGCCTTCGGTTTCGCTGATCTCTTCCCAGGCTATTACCACATGCTTTATATCTTTCTGGACCGTTAATTCATCAAAAGGTCCGCGATAAGTCCAGCCCAACATATCTTGCCCGTTGACCTTCTCAAGAATCGTATAATCACTACTGATTACCTCATCCTGGCGACCATCAATCAGGTAATAAATATCATTTCCCTGTTTTACCTTTAAATAGGATTTATCGGGGTGAACTGCGGCGGCGGTGTTGGCGGTCAGCGTCCAGGGCGTCGTCGTCCATACCAGCAGGTATTCATTCTCTCTGCCGTCAATTGGAAAGCGGACGGTAATACTGGTGTGGGTTATTTCCCGGTAGCCTTCGGTAGCTATCTCATGCTCAGAAAGCGCCGCGCCACAGCGGGCGCACCAGGGCATAACGTCGTGACCTTTATAGATCCAGCCGTTTTCATGGCATTTCTTTAAAAACAACCAGATGGTATAATTGTTTTCATCGGACATTGTATAGTAAGAATTATCCCAGTCCATCCAGTACCCAAGGCGGATCGATTGTTCCGACTGTATTTTAGAATATTTTACAACGCGTTCTTTGCATTTATTTACAAATTTTTCTATACCGTATTCCTCGATATCGGTCTTGGATTTGAAGCCCAGTTCTTTTTCCACTTCAACTTCAACCCATAAGCCCTGACAATCAAATCCGTTTTGATAACGGGTTCTGTATCCATTCATCGCTTTATAGCGTTGAAAAACATCCTTATAGGTCCGTCCCCAGGCATGATGAACGCCCATGGGGTTGTTCGCCGTAATCGGTCCGTCGATAAACGACCATTTGGGACCGTTAGCGTTTTTCTCGATTAATTTTCTGAATATCTGATTCTTTTCCCAGAAATCCAGCATTTCATGTTCGAGCGCTATAAAATCAACATTTGCAGGAACCTTTTTTATCACCGGTTCAAACCTCCTAAGCAGATCAAATTCATCACCTTATTTTCAAACAAGGTAACTCAGCCACTAAGTCACTAAGTTCACCAAAATCATAAAATATATCTTTTTATACCTTTTTTAATGAGCAATACGTTAAAATTGATAAGAAAACCAAGACGCTTGTCGGTCAATTTTAAATGGCTTAGTATTTGTGCTCCCCATAGCGGATTTACCCCGTGAAATAACGCCAACAATAGATTTTGCTGGCATAGACGATCGAAGTATTTCACGGGGTGAATCTCATCAACAGCTTTTAGTTCGCAAATTATGAGTTTCTCTACCAAAACATCTGCACGTAGTCCTTCATTAAAGATTATTCCATCATATATAATTGGGATATCAACCTGTCTTTGATATTTTAGTCCTCGTTTAGATAGTTCATGGCAGAAACATATTTTACTCCATTGGATACAATTATAGATTACTTTAAACATCTTTTCAAAAATAGTTTTAACTCCATTGAAAAAATACATCTCATAAAAAACAACTATCCAACGGGGTGAATAAACTTTTTTCGGCGAAGCGATCCCTTTCGGGACAAGCAAACCAGGTCCCAACTTCTTATGTACTGTATATGCAGCATCTACAATTTTTTTAGCAATAAATTCTTCCCCGCCTGCCCCTGACGAAGGAGGGCGGGCAGGCTTTTCTGATAGTGGTTTAAAACTCATATTCTTCCTTTGTGCCTTGGTGCCTTTGTGGCTGATTAGTTACAAAATAAGAGGGATATTTTAACAAATTAAATGGTAAGTTCAATTAAAATATTTATCAAGAAAGAGCGCGTAGCGTTTTTTTAATGACGGTTTTAATCTGTTTATATCCGACACAATAGCAGTTTCCAGAGCATTTTGGCAAGCACAACGGCATTCCTGAAAAGGAAATTTCTTGATATAGCCTGTCACTACCTTGCCGGCGCTCTCAGTCGCTTTCCCCAAATTTGCCATGATTGACGGCACATCCACCGATTCTTCCTTCCAACTGTCATAATCGGTAACTTGGGCGATGGTCGCGAAATGCAATTCCGCTTCACGGCACAGTTTGGCTTCATATATATTCGTCATTCCGATTACCGACATTCCCCATGAGCGATATAATTTGGATTCCGCCCTGGTAGAAAAAGCTGGTCCTTCAATATTTACATAAGTTCCCGAAGGAGTGTATTTGACATCTAAATCTTGAGCAATTTTCAATAATTGACCATGCATACAAGGGCAAATCGGGTCCCCAAAGGAAATGTGAATGGCAGCGCCTTCATCGAAAAATGTATCATTAACTTGCTTTTTGGTGCGATCAAAATACTGATCGACGAATACGATTGATCCCGGTTCAATTTCTTCTTTGAAACTGCCTACTGTCGAAATCGAAATAATATGGGTTACTCCCAGCTTTTTCATTCCGTAAACATTGGCGCGATAATTTACTTTCATAGGCAGAATGGTATGTCCCCTCCCGTGCCGTGGAAGAAACACAATCTCTTTTCCATCTCTTTCACCGATCATATATTCGTCGGAGGGGTCGCCGTATGGAGTTTTCAGCGTAAGACTATTTATCTCTTTTACACCTGCAAGATCGTAAAACCCAGTGCCGCCGATAATCCCTAATTTTGCTTCCATATCGCCCTTTCGTTATGACTTTGAAATTTAGACCGGGACATGAAAAAAAACAACCAAAATACAACGCTTTTCAGACGGATAAAACAGAACAGGCTCCCGTTTCCGGAAGCCCGCTTTATCAACAGTTATTTAGATAAATTTATTCGTCAAACTTCAAGGTAACGAAGAACATTGCATCCCGGCGTTTAATCAGGACTAAGATGTATTCACCGGTTGCTTCTTCAAGAGCTCTGTTATAGTCATCCATTGATTCAATGTCTATATCACCAATTCGCTGGATCAGATCACCCGGGCGAAGAGCCTGTGCAGCTTCACTGTCTTTTTCGATTTGGGTAATTACTACTCCATCCTCATTTGTGTCGATTCTATATTGCCTGGCTAGATTTGGGGTTAATTCCTCTACGGTTAGTCCAAGCTTTGTTGCACTTGACGGAGTTGTTGTCACCGTCTGATCGATCGAACCCGGCAACTCTTCCAGTTTGACTCTGATTCGTTTTTTCTTTTTATCCCTGATAATGACAGCTTCTGCCTCTTTTCCGACTTCAGAATTCGAGACTAATATCTGCAGGTGACTGACGTTTTTAACTTTAACTCCATCGAACTCCATTATAACATCCTGAATCTTCAATCCAGCCTTCTCCGCCGGGCCATCTTTAACTACACTACTGACAAGTACACCTGAGCGACTCTCTAATTTCATTGCCTTAGCGGTTGGATCGTCAATATTTTGAATTGTGACGCCTAACCAGGCTCTGATGACCTTTCCATGTTTAATCAAATCAGCCATTACTTTTTTGGCTAAATTCACAGGAATGGCAAAACCAATTCCTAAGTTCCCCGCTGCCTGACCGCTCGTGGCAATCGCGGTATTAATTCCGACAAGTTCTCCATGGATATTGACCAGCGCCCCGCCACTATTGCCCGGGTTGATCGCCGCATCGGTTTGAATGAAGCTCTCATAATTTCTGGAATTGATGATATTGCTGCGCCCTTTGGCGCTGACGATTCCGGCAGTCACGGTGTGATCGAGATTATCAGAGAACGGAGAGCCAATGGCAAGGACCCATTCCCCGATCCGCAGCGCATCGGAATCACCCAGAATAACCGGTTTCAGATCATCGGCTTTAATTTTAATCACCGCCAGATCACTCTTGGGATCTGTGCCGATAATCTCTGCCTCATATTCGCGATTATCAATAAGCCTAACGAGAATTTCCGTACCTTGTTCAACAACATGATTATTGGTGAGAATGTAACCCTTTTTATCTACAATGACCCCGCATCCCAACGCCGTTCCGCGCCGTTCAGTCTCCGGCGGAACGCCAAAGAACCGGTAAAATAAATCATCGTCGAAACCGGGAAACATCTGGTTCCCGCGCAGTTTGACAACTTTAGTCGTGATAATGGTTACAACAGACGGATTGACGTTTTCAGCGATATTGACAAAGGCTTCATTTAAATCTAATATTGATGGAAGCTTTGAATTGTCTGCAGTGATGTAGGACGCCTGCATAAATGCCGGCGAATTTTCCTTTTTAGTATTTTCATAAAGCACAACTCGTTCGGGTTTCGATTGAAAAAATATCTGCCCGATAACAATCCCCAGAAGCACCAGCAATAACGAACCTGATATCAATGTTATTCTTTTTCGATCCATATTCATTTTTCTCCTGTTATTTTTACATCCTTTAACTATGAGACGTCATGAAAGTTTCAAGTAAAAACGTACTGAAGTGCGCTGAGGGGAAGTACTCATCATCACCCCGATCCGTCGAAATGCCGGACAAGTAAATCGGGGCGCTAATCCTATAATAGTAATATGATTAATCCCATCCGGCAGCTGCCGGATGGGGATCACTTCACGAGCAGCATCTTATGCAATCGGTGAAACTGTCCGGCGGTGATTGCATAAAAATAGACTCCTGAGGGAAGAATTTTGCTGTTATTATCACAGCCATCCCAGAATATTTCGTAAAATCCAGGAGTCTTGTATTCATCTGTCAAAATGCCGACTTTCCGCCCCAGTATGTCAAATATTTCAATAGTCACATGTGTTTCAACCGGTATGTCAAAGCGAATCACCGTAGAAGCGTTAAACGGATTGGGATAATTCCGGTGCAATGCGAAACTTCCGGGCAGAAGTCCCACACTCACATCGACATTGTTGCCGAAGTGATCCGCAGCGATGACTTTTTGAATTTTCCCGTTAGACGAGAGTGTCGCTATAATCCCCTCGTCAGCCAATATATAATTTCCGTTAATGCTGTAAAGCAGCAATTTATTCTTTTCGGCTCGGGCTGTTATCATATTATTTTCGAGGATGTGATTGGAAAAAACCGGGTAGCAGTCCGAATCAAATTGGATTTCCAGACCGGCGATCGGTTTGGTCGTTCTATACCGTATTTGATCATTTTGCTGATAGATTTCCAGCTTGCCTTCCACAAAATCCGCCGGTTTTGTAAATCCTTCCCGCCCTAACAATTTATTAATCACCCAGACCAGGTCCAGCACATTGATATTCTGGTCACTATTTAAATCAGCCGCCCACCGTTCATAGTCATCGGGTTGTTGATTGGGATAAAGGATAAAATTCACAATTTTGACCATATCCAGTATATTAACTGAGCCATCTTTATTGACGTCGCCCTTGAGCAGATCCGGATCAGCCAGTAAAAACTCTATTGTATTTTCAAGTAGATTCTTCTGTACAATTTCGTCGGCGAGTTTATCAAAAGCAAATGTGTAAAATATTACTTTCGCGCCGTAAAGATTTTCAGGATCTTCATATAGAATAATTCCACCCTGAGAAGATTGATTATTATTAAAATAGATCACCCGGGCGCCGGATGTCGGTGTACAGGCGTCTTCATCGCCAAAATCGGAGTAAGCAATATCTATTTGTGAGGGCAAAACGTGTGGATTGGTAACCAAGTCGTAACCCGCAGTCAACCGGCGTAAAAATCCGGCATCATCGGCATGCCATTGAGAAATATGTAAAACATTCTGGGCAAACGACGGATATCCTGGCAAACTATCAGCATCGTAGCCAACTTCTCCGCCTTCAATGAGCAGCTTTCCGCCATTTTCCACATATTGCTCAAGCATCAGGCGGTAGGCATCCTCAGCAACCGGACTCATATTTGAGCCGGAAGATGAGATCACCATATTAAATTCATTCAGTTTGTTCGCAGTCTCTTCGTCAAACCCGGTTTTCATGACGAAGTAGCCCAGTGATTCGAGTATATCCTGTATTTCGGATGCGCTTTGCCCTTTTTCAGCTTCATTAATTACTATATCCTCATTAAAAGATCTATTGTTTTTATCAATTAACCGTTTTCCATTGTCATCATCGACAAGCAGAATACTCGCTTTTGTTGTATCAAGGATAAAGTCAAGGTTTACCGGTTGCGCATCAATAGTCACCAAAGCGCTGTTAGTCATATATCGAAATGAAGATACACTGAATAAGTAGGAAGCCTGAGGCAATTCTATCTGGTATGTGCCACCTCCTGACGCTAATGTCATAACCGTTGTATAATAAATTGGAAACTCGTTATCCTTTCGATAGAGAACGATTTCCGCATCCAGAGGCTGACTGGATGGATGCCCAGTAACTGATCCGGATACCATTACCCGGGCTAATTCGTTCATCTCGATATCTATCGTATTATCACCGGTTTGAATAATATGATCGAAGGTCTGTGAGAGATAACCAAACAGACTTGCCTTGATCCGGTATTCGCCAACTTCCACAGATTGCTGATAAGAATATTCACCGGAATCATTTGTCACACAATTAAAAACCGCGTCAATTGTATCCGGTAACAGAAATCCTACGATTGATACACCAGCTAATGGAAGATGATTTGTGTCATTAACCAGTCCGCTTACTGTTCCATAGACTTTTTTTACGGCAAAGGATTCTTCAAATACATTGTAGCCCTGTTTCAAAATACCGGCGTGAATAATACCGGTAAATTCCGGGACAACTTCGATGATTTTTCCACCTGCAACAGTGTCGATTCCGCAACCAGACACAGCAATAAAACAGTCCGTTTCATAACAACTAACCTGAATGACGCCCTTTTTGCCCGGTAACAGTGCATCGGTCACTCCATATTCCGGAATTCCGGCGTTTATTCCGGCATTTTGAAAAGAATCTGCTCCACTGACTTGCAGATACCGGGAAAACAGGAAGTTTTCATCCCCCGGGTTTTTCCCTTTTATTGCGAGAGTTTCACCATATTTGGGTAAAATTTGAAAATTCAACATCCCAACTGAATCTGTAACGCCCAACAGACTATCTGACGAAAACGTCCAACCTGCAATGTATATTTCAAGACTGTCGTATGGATTAGCGTCGAAGTCAAGGACGGTTATTTCCATCTGTGTTGTTTCACCCACCGGAATCTCTGACGGATTTAGCGTTACATTTAGCGGATGAATGACATTGACGGTATCAATATAAGGTATGTACTGATTTCCTGAAACCGTCAACAGCATCTGACCCGTTTGAAGCATCGTTGAATCGAGCATTATCGATACCCGACCGTTAAATTCCGTGATCCCATACCCAATAATATTCTGGCCCCGAGTTAGCGTGACTTTCGCATTCTCAACATTAACGCCTTCATTTTGAACAACTACATCAAACTGATCTGAATCGGTAGAATGAACCGGGTTGTAGCTTACGGATAGATTTTTTGGAATCCCGATCCACGGAACGATTGTCGGATCACCAAGGATATTGTAAATATCATAATAATATCCGGCAATTGAACTTGCCTGCCGGTAAACCTCAATCAGTCCCCGCTGAACCATCGCGCTAATGGAATATTTTTCTTCCTGGAAATAACCATCATACATTCGGCGTTCCATCCAATCGTCAGGATCCCAATAAGAACTGTTTGATGCTCCGACAAACGCAAATGCGCCCCTATCCGCGGCTCTGATCCAGCTTTCCCCAAAACATTCCGCCTGGGCAAAACTGCCGGTTTCACAGGCATTGCTTATGACAAAAAAGGAAACCGAAGACGAATCCAGTGTTGCGATATCGGTCATGGTAAATTCCGGTCCCTGCCATTTCAGGGAATCTCCATGTCCCGAATAATGACAGATGGTTCTGCCATTATTCAGCGACTGATAAATATCCTGAGTATTTCCGCCGGAATGCCCTTTGATATGATCGCTTTGAATTCCCCTTGGATTCAAATGATTGTCGATCACATAATCGTGAGAACCTTCGGCAATCCACCAGTTTTCATCATCGTCGGTTGAAATGAATGTTATTCTGTTCAACGCATCCAGGTCGTCAAAAGAGCACTGCTCATAGTTCATTGACTTATGAATAACGGCGGACAACTCTTCATTGCTGCTAACGGAAAACCGACCGATCATGAGGTCGGGAATATAATCTCCGACCGATATCTGTGTATAGGGAATATCTGTCTCGGTTTCACTTTCGATTCCGGCCCACGCCGGTACATCCTCGACGTCACCGATCAACAGGATATATGCGGGCGGCGTCTCGCCGTTATATTCCGACACAATGAAATTTTTAATGTCGGAAGCTTCACTTCCTATGTCGGCTACGGAATTAAGCGCGACCCGATACCCGGTTTGCCTTTTCCAGTCGAGGTATTTCGCCAGACCCGGGTGGTCGATAAACCTCTCGGCGGCTATTACCAGAAAATTGAGTAGCTGCGGCGTTATTTCAGTTTTTGGTTCATCAAAATTGATAAACATGTCCCGCGCTATTTTGGATAATTCGGGATGAGGCACTTTGGTTTTGTTAAAAAATTCGGAGCCCCGAATATCTTTGATAAATCGTATTTGAATAATTACTTCGGAACGAATTTTAAGAGAATTTTGAACCGGATTATAATCCACCGGGTAAAATTCCAGCATCGCTCCACAAACACTTCCCATTTGAAATGTGCTTCCAATCCGAATCGTGCCGGGCTTATAAAAATGGTCGCTTTCATAAAGTTCTTTATCAATATTAAATAACTTTTGCCGAGGTGAGACAGATTTTCGCTGAAAGGGTTGTACCGGCAATATTGGTTCGGAATAATTGTTTTTCCGTAAGGATAAGACCTCTTCCTTGTCAATTGTAATGTCCCATTCAACTTTGCAATTTTCCGGAACTTCTATCATTTTTCGAATCACCGGAAGCCGGGGCTTGCCAACCGCATACTGAAATCCTTCTCCGGGAATGTCGATCCGGGTAAATGGTTTATCATTCTCTGTAACTGTACTGATTGTAAGATACTCCAGTGTAATCTTCAGACTGAGTTCAGATGACGTTGCAAATTGTGTAATTGTATATGAAGATTGACCAAGATTTGGATCGCTCGGCCTGTCCGATCCAAAGATTATGAACGGTAAAAGAATTATTGCGGTGATATAATACAAAGGTTTTTTCATAGACAGTTACATTATTCTATGCAAAATATACTGATTTTTTATCCAAGAATCTGTGATATAGTGCTGTTCTGAGAATTTATTTTTTCTTCTGAAAAACGGAAGTGCTTAAAGACACCTACAGGGTTAATCCTACAAGGCGGGAATGTTCAGAGGGCAAACCGGAATCGGTTATAGCCGGATAACGGGAATCATCTTCAGGCTTCATGGAAAAAATCTTTTCAATGGGCTGTCCTTTATCCAGGTCATGAAAATAACCCAGCTCAACGCCAACCTTATTATTTATCCGCAGTCCCGCCAGAGCACCGACCCGCATACTCTCTTTATCATTAATTCCGTTTGGAATGTACATAGCGCGAAAACCGGTATAAAACGCGTTTCCCGGTTTCTTGGGAAAAGTGCGGACACTGTAATAGGTCATGTCAAAATTGGAATTCGGAGTCAGCGAAAATCCGAAATTAATAATGTCATAAAATTCACCGCGCTGAAAGACTGTTCTCGAATAATCGATACCGGTACCGTAAATGGGCAGTCCAATCCTGAATCCGACGTCGCTGACGTCGCTCAATCCCTTACGATAGACAAATACAGGCAAAATATTCTCGACGGAAAAAGTGACGGCAGAATAGGTCTCGCCCTCTTTCAGAGGTATCGGGCTTATTGTCGGATGGGATGCACAGCCCCACAGGAGCAATAAAACAACAAGGATTAGTATTAATTTTTGCATTGTTCTATTAGTTATCAGGAATTGCTTTATTTGAACTTTTCATAATTACCTTCCAGTATAACCTTTCTGCTTTCTTGAATATCCAACAAGGATTAGCGAATAGCGATTTTTGATTTATTTTATGATTTTGCCATAGGCATGCCTTCGGCAAAGATTTCACTTCTCCATATTCTTTTGTGCTGTTTCAACACTCTTTACGAATATTGATATTAATTCGTCACTTTCATCCAGGGCTGTTTTAATTTTTCCCTCAGGGATTCCTTTGGAAAAGGACAAATTTATTCATCTGTCTTTAACTTCTTAAATCAAAAATCGTTAATCCTTGTCTGCCCTGTAACACAGTGCATCGGGGTTCTTAAATCAATTAATAATTTTCTTTTTTATC
>JAHIOG010000207.1 GCA_018895675.1 bacterium | reverse complement strand
GATGAAGTGTAAAAAAAATATAATAATTATTGTTATGATAAGTATTCTTGTTTTCTCTCTTGGGTTCGGAGCAAATGCGAAAGCCTTTCGGGTAGCGGTTATCATGCCAAGTTCCATCAGTGATCTGGCCTTCAGCCAGAGCATGTACGATGCTCTGCTTACTATTCAAGAAGAGATGGGCAAGGAGAATTTTGAGTTTGTTTATTCAGAGAGTATGTTTGTAGTAGCGGACGCTGCTGCTGCTATTCGAGACTATGCTAGCGAGGGCTATGATCTGGTAATTGCCCATGGTTCACAGTACGGAAGCTCTTTGGTGGAAATCGCCCCCGATTTTCCCAACACGAGCTTCGCCTGGGGAACGTCGGTAAATACCTTCTCCGATCAGGGGATCACGAATATATTTGCTTACGAGGCGCGCTCTGAGGAAGGAGGCTACGTCAGCGGTGTTCTGGCAGCGAAACTCTCCCAAACTGGGATCATCGGGGTGATCGGCCCGATTGAGACCGGTGACGCTAAACTGTATGTCGATGGATTCAAGGCCGGGGTGCTGGCAACCAAGCCGGATGCCCAAGTGAACGTCAACTGGACTGGTTCTTTCAGCGACGTCGCTCTCGCTTCCGAGGCTGCACAGACGCACATCAACGTTGGAGCCGACATCCTCACCGGGACAGCCCAAATGGTAGTTGGAGCCATCGGAGTAGCGCGCCAGCGCGGGGTCCTCTGGTTCGGGACACAGGCCGATCAAACATCACTTGCTCCCGAGGTCGTCGTCGCCAACCAGGTCTACGACTGGACCGTGGCTCTCAAGCCAATGATCCAGTTGGTCAGAGAGGGGACGAGGGGCGGGATCATTTACGTACTCACCCTGGCTAATGGAGGTCTCAAAATCGTCGTGAACCAGGAGGCACTTGTAGGAAAGACGACCCAGGATATTATCGAAGGAAAAATCAATATCGAATTATAAGTACTTGTCCGGGGCGTTCAACTCTTCTTGCCCCCAAGAATTTAGTTTTCAGTATAAATGTTGTTTGGGCAGTTGCACCCAGACCAATGATTGAAATGATTAAGAAGGGAGAGAAAGGAGATAAAATCTTTACTCTTGACTTGACTAACGGCGGCCTCAAAATTATCGTAAATGACGAAGCGCTTGTAGGCAAAAGCAAAACTATTGAGGATATAATTAAAGGAAACATTTAGGTCAAATTAGAAAAGTAAAGAAAGATTAAGAGTTCCCATATAGAGCTCTGGTTTACATTTTAATATGAAAAGAGATACATCTAAAATAACAAATTTAACCAAGGTCGAAAAAGTAGAGATGCGGGGAATAGTTAAGCACTTCCCGGGTGTTCTGGCGAATGACCGAATTGATTTTGATATCCATGCCGGGGAAGTTCATACATTACTTGGCGAAAACGGAGCCGGAAAAACTACCCTGATGAAAATTCTTTATGGCATATATCACCAGGATAAAGGTGAAATTTACGTTAACGGAAAATTGGTTAACATTCGTTCTCCGCTGGATGCAATTCGACTGGGGATTGGGATGGTACACCAACATTTTATGCTTGTTCATACCCTTACCGTAGCAGAAAATGTAGCCTTAGGGCTTCCTTCCTCACGAAAATTTCTTCTTGACCTTGATGTTGTCTCAGAACGTATTAAAGAGCTCGCCAAAGTTCATGGTCTCTATGTGGATCCAAAGGCAAAAGTATGGCAACTCTCTGTAGGAGAGCAACAACGAGTGGAAATATTGAAAATCTTATATCGCGGAGCTTCTCTCCTTATCCTGGATGAACCAACTGCTGTTCTTACTCCGCAAGAGGTGGAAGACCTCTTTCACGTCTTGCGGAGTATGCTAAATAGAGGATACGCTATTATTTTTATTAGTCATAAACTTCATGAAGTTTTATCACTGAGTGATCGTGTGACCATACTTCGTGACGGTAATGTGGTAAAGACTCTTCCTATTGCTGAAGTAACCAAAGAGAAAATGGCACGTCTTATGGTGGGAAGAGAAGTTCTCTTTCAAGTTGAACATCCTTCGGTAAAGCTCGGTAAAGTTTCCCTTGCTTTAAAGGGAATTTGGGTTCAGGGAGATGAAGGTCGTCCTGCCCTGCGGGGAATTGACCTTGAAGTGTATTCTGGTGAGATTCTGGGAATTGCCGGAGTTTCAGGGAATGGTCAACGTGAACTTGCGGAAGTCATTGCAGGTCTACGAAAACCTACAAAAGGTAGAGTTTTTATAAAAGGGACTGATGTTACTAATTGGTCTCCTTCCCAGCTTCTCGAATATGGTCTCTCTTATATTCCCGAAGAACGAATGCGAGATGGTACAATACAAAAATTTACCGTAGAGGAAAACTTGATTCTAAAAGACCATATACATCAACCTTATACCGATGGAATATTTATGAATTTTAAAAACATTGCCCGGGAAAGCGAGCGACTGATAAGTGATTTTGATATCAGGACTCCTTCCCGCTATACTTCCTTGAAAAGCTTATCCGGTGGAAATATCCAGAAATTAATTTTAGCACGAGAACTTTCTCGAAAACCCAGTATTCTGGTAGCCGCCCAGCCTACACGCGGTTTAGATGTCAGTGCCACAGAGTACGTTCATCGTCAATTGATTGAACAAAGAACAAAATTAAAAACAGCAACTCTTCTCATTTCTGATGACCTGGATGAAATTTTATCACTTGCTGATCGAATTGCAGTTATTTACGAGGGTAATATTATGGGAGTGGTAAAAAGAAACGAAGTGAGTGTTGGGGAGTTGGGCATGATGATGGGAGGAATTCATAAAGACAAGATAAAATAAGCGGAAATCCCTCCCTTTGTAAACCGACCGCAGGCGTTCATCTTATCTTGAAAGAATCAATTTAAGAAAATAATTTGATTAATTCTATCCAAACTTCATATAATAAGTCAGGTAATACTGTAATCGAAGGAGGCTATTTTGAAAAGATTACCCGAAAAAGACGCGGAACAGTTCTGGAGGAAAAAGGAAGAGAGTATTGGAGAGAAAATTGAGGGGAAGAGTATGGCCGAGTTTATCAGCGGCTATCAGAACTTTTCCGGACCGATCCTGGGAATTTTATTTTATACCGAGAGCGCTTTTTATTTTCAGACTTTCCCCCGGCAAAATTTCCTCTTTTCTTTTTTGAGGGCTGGGCTGCCGGAACGCAAAGAGAACCAGTTAAATTTTCGTATTCTCTGGTCCGATGTGGAGAAGATTTATCTTCCTCCCAGGAAACATTCTTTTCTGGCACTTTTCACCCCTTCGGATTATCGGATTTTTATCGATTATCAGAGCAATGGGCAAAAAATGACCCTGACACTGACCATGCACTGTCGAGAGGATCGCACTAGGTTAATCGATTTTTATAAATATCACAAAACAAAAAAGGAATGGTAAATTATCTGTCAACCGATTGAATTGAATTGACTTTTGGTTGTCACGAGGACAGTTGTGCTATCTCAATAATTCGACTACTTTTTCTAACTTTTGGCAAGGGGTCTGATAAGTCCAGATTCTAAACGTCTTCTCATTTTCTCTTCTTTTTTAATTTTCTAAAATTAACAACAACAGCAGTAGAATTTTTCTATTTGTTGTTGTATTGTTATTGTTAGGATTACAATTTGTAACCATATCGAATAATATTTTGAATCAGTTAGATTCTTTTCTCAGGGTAATCTGATAGATATTATAAGGGTTTTGGCTATTTCTGCAGTTTGAATTTATTGTCCTCTAAAACCCTTTGTTTACAAGGCTTTCAGACCCCCTTCAGGAATGCCCTTTTAACGCACGTAGAGTGCCTTTAAACGGGCCTCAATTTTCGAAAAATCGGCAATTACGACCCCCATTTTTGGCCTATTTTTACTTACCCCAAATCATGAAACCCTTATAAATAGCCACTTTCAGATTTTAAGATGAGGTAATTTTAGTCAAAAAAGAGCCATTTTTGAGGGGTAAAAGTACCTATTTTTTAAAATTATGCGTTTAAAGGTACTTAGAGTGGTTATTCGCTAAAACCCTTATTATATAAGGCTTTCAAGAAGGTATTTTCCCACAGGTTTTACACACTTTCCCCATTTATAAGTAAATATTGTTAGTTTAATCCCTCTGTTATTGCGGAAGATACGGTATAAATAAGGGAAATCAATATAGATAGAATTAGAGGATTATCAGTTTTTATAGGAAAAAATAGTAAGGCTCTAAAACGTAGAAAATATAAGGGTTTCTGCGTTTTTTTG
>JAHIOG010000206.1 GCA_018895675.1 bacterium | reverse complement strand
TGGAATTGTCACGAACCTCGAGCATCGCACAGACGCCGCAAGCCATCTTGCGAATTTTGTGTCAAATAACTTTGGCTCTGTTTTAGAGGAACCAAACACACCGAGAGTTGGTGCAACGCTGGCAAAGGTCAACGTGATGATGAACGACGGGGGCGGAAAGAAACCGGACGGCACATACAAGGACGGCATCTATATGCCCGTCGAGAATGAAAAGAATGTCCGGTTTGCTGAAGAATCCGGCATCCATGCTGCCCTCGGCATTGACACGATGAAGGAAGAGAACCGCATCCCAGCAGGTCTAATCAAGATGAGCAACGAAGTCGAAGCTGTCGTGTATCTCGACAAATCCTATGTCATCGGCCCTGAATCCGCACACGTCAACATTTCCGGTATCAGCGGTCTTGCCACCAAGACAAGTTATGCGATGTTCTTGCTTCAATCTATTCTCCAGAATATCGATCCATCAGAGTTTGCCGTCATCATCATGAACGTCAAGCACGGCGACCTCTTGAAAGTTGACGAGCCGCCAGCAAAACTAGACGAAGGACAGAAATCGCTTTGGCTGAAGCTTGGCCTTGAGCCGAAGCCGTTTCAGAATGTTCACTATTATTTACCACGAGGCAAAAATGGTGAAGCAAACAGTTTTGTTCGACCGAGACAATCCCGACTTTATGCATACGAACTAAATGATTGTGCAGAAAAACTTGATCTACTCTTTTCAAGCATACCCGATCCAACGGAGACAATAGACTCATTAGTTGGTGAGATTGCGAATGGCTTGGCGAACAAGACAGCAAAGTCACCATGGGCAAAAGTTCAGGATTGGCTAAGTTTACTTGACGGTGAACCACTTGCCGACGCTGGGAAGTCGAAACCGATCGGGGATGTCAAAGCCAGTTCGGTTGGAAAATTCCGGCGCCATCTTCGCCGGATGGTCAAGACGAGATCGACTGGCATCTTCACAGATCGTCGTGGTCGAAACGAAGATCACCTTGCTGATGCAATTCAGAAAATCGAAGGGGGGCATACATACGTCGTTGATATTGCCAAGCTCCAAGATCACGAGCAAGCCTTCGTCTTTGGAGACATTATCAGAACTGTATACGAGATGTTTGCAGAGTCAGATGAAACACTCTATTTGCCCAAGAAGGTGCTGATCTTTGTGGACGAGTTAAACAAGTATGCGCCCGCAGGTGTGAAAGACTCTCCGTTGATTGAGCAGATTCTTGACATCTCAGAGAGGGGTCGTTCACTTGGGATCATTCTCCTTTCAGCACAGCAATTTCTAAGTGCCGTCCACCCGAGAGTCACGGGAAACTCGGCAACAAAGATTTTAGGGCGAAGCACATCAAGCGAGGTCATGCAGCCGGACTACAGGTTCCTCGACCAAGATTTGAAGCTGTCGGTCACGAGGCTTTCGAAGGGGGAGTTGTTGGTGCAACACGCTGTCTTTCGTCAGCCAGTGAAGATTATTTTTCCGATGCCTGCGTACAAACAAGATTGAATGGCGCAACTGCACATAAAAGCAGCAAAAATGGTTCGGGCAGAAAGCGCCCTTACCCAAATTGCGGCACTCACGTTTTGGTATTTGTCTTTCTATGGTTCGTGCCGCAACTTCGTTTTTGCTGCACCCGTTATCGGAAATTGCGGTTTTTTAAAGGGCTGGCTTTAGATATATTTTTATAATCTATGAAATTAACTAATTGGTGCGATGAAGAATTGCGATAAATGCGCCAGGAATGAGCTCCCGACGCAACTGAATATGTAAGGTCAAACGATAATTATCCGGAATTTATTTCCACCCGGTTTCTCTTAAAATAATAATAGACCGGCAGACCGGTGCCGATCAGAACCGCGGCCGTAATTACGCCCCCGGCAGGATAGGCAAGAAAAGTTCCATAGATCAAATATAGTTGTGTGAAAATCGCTAACATTGTCATAACAAGCCAGACCGGCGAACGAAATGTAGGTTTATAATCCTCCCGTTTTCTCAAAAAGAATATGGCAAAATAGACCATCGCATTCTGAAAAAGATATGACAGCGTGAAATAGCCTAACAAGGCTTCCAGCCCCCCGATAAACAGCAGGATTATGGCTAAACCGGATTGAAAAAGAATGGAATAATCGGGCGTGTTATACCTGGGATGAACATGGGCAAAAGGCTTAAAAAACAAGCCGTCTTTAGCAATCGCATATTCAATTCTGGGCTGTACCATTATTAAGCCGTTAAGACAGCCCACCATGCTTATAAAAGCGGCAATCGCCAGAAAAGCAGCCGCTATTTTAGCAAACATCGGCAGATACAAAAAGGGGTTGGCAAATTTTCCGCTGGCGCCGACTAACTCATCATGAGGCACCAGAACGCTGGTGGCAAGCGCGATCAGAACATAAACTACGGTTACAAAAGCAATTGACATTAATAAACTTTTAGGAATCACTTTTTGAGGGTTCTTAATCTCACCAGCCATATACAGAACGTTGGTGAAACCGGCATAAGACCAGATTGTGCCAGCCACCCCGGCAACCAGCAGCGTGAGAAATCCCGTGTTAGCCTTCTGAACAATTTCCGGCTTGAGAAACAGGTTATCGGTCTGAAAGTAAGCAAATCCCAGAATGCATAACAAAATTAGTGGGGAGAGTTTAGCGACAGTTAAAACTATTTGCAATCCGCCGCCTTTTCGGACGCTTCGGTAATGGATATAGGTAAGCAAAATTATTATCAACGATGCAAATAACTTAGTATAGATTGACGCTTCCAGCGGTCCCCAGAAAACCGACAGAGCGGAAACAGCGCTTATTGCGATTATCGTGATCGAAGGCGTATCGCTGGTCCAGAAAACCGTCCAGACATATAAAAATCCCAGCGCGGGACTGCCGGCTTTTTTCAGATAAAGGTAGCCAAATCCCTCCTCGGGATAGGCGGTCGCCATTTCTGACAAAATAAACAACTGCGGCAACCAGATCAGTCCGCCGATAAGCCAGGCTAACACAGCCAGCCATGGACTTCCCGCTTCGCGGGCGACGATCGGAAGGTTAATAAACACACCGGAACCGATAACCGATCCCAGAATTAGCGCAATCACATGCCGGATATTTAATTCGCGTTTTAATAATGTCATAAAAAAGCCGCTATTTTGCTTTTGCCCCGCCAGCAGAAAGCCATGTCTGTGAAAACGTGGGGCTCTACTTTAATCACGAATAGTATTCCAACCGACTTTGGACAGGTGAAGATAAATCACCGTTGCGGATACAGCTGCCACAGCAATATAAACGATACCGGGTAGATAATCACCTAATATTAACTTCCCTATCCCAAACAGACTGGCATAGACGAGAACAACGCCGCAAATCCAGTCAACAAATACTTTTCCGAAACCGCTGTCACTTTGCACATCTTTCAATTCCTTCGAAATCGGCGTCCACCCTATTCCCCCGGGATGAACTTTTTTATAAAATTTTACCAAAACGGCTTTGTCGGTTGGAGGAGTTATAAATGTGACAATCAGCCAGATGACCGTAGTGCCAAATACGATAGGATAGAGCGTTATCGGGGATTGAAGACCAAATCCATAACGGGCAATCGGATAAATTATCAATGGGGCAATCATTGCCGAAATCTCCGACCAGGCATTAATTCTCCACCAGAACCAGCGTAAAATCAACACAGCTCCCACACCGGCGCTGGCATTAATTATAAATTCCCAGGCGCCGGATACGGTTGTGAGCAGGTACCGGGCAATTATTAGTGACAAAATTACCATTAGATACATGGCTATCCGGGAAACGAACACATAATGTCGCTCGTCGGCATTCGATTTAATGAAACGCCGGTAAAAATCATTGATAAGATACGATGTTCCCCAGTTCAATTGTGAAGCGATTGTGGACATATATGCTGCTAAAAATGTGGCGATCAGCAACCCTAACAGCCCCGCCGGTAAATAACGCATCATCATTTTGGGGTACATCACGCCCGGATCTACGGTATTCTCGTATTTATCGTAAAAATCCGCAAATTCCACGGACTGGAAAACTGGATTTGAGTCCGGCGCCGTTTGACCGGTATAAACCGATACGACCTGTTCGTAAAGCACCGGGTTTTCTTGTCTGAGAACATCGGTATTTTCAGCTCTGGGTAACAATATCAAAGCGCTTAATGCCACCAGAATCCAGGGCCAGGGACGCAATGTATAATGAGCAATTGTAAACCAGAGGGTCGCGAACAGGCTGTGTTTTTCGTTTTTTGCGGACATCATCCGCTGCGCAATATAGCCGCCGCCGCCCGGATCAGCCCCCGGGTACCAGCTGGACCACCATTGCAGGCCGATATGAGCGAAGAAAGCCCCGACAGACAATGCAAGCACTCCGCCCGTGACTCCCTGCACCGATACACGTCCGATCCTGGGAAAGAACTCAAGTACTTGCGGCGCCAGTTTAGTTTTTAGAGCAATAACTCCACCTACCTGAGGCAAGCGAACTACAATTATAGCTAAAATAATACACCCGGTCATGGCAAATAGAAATTGGAAACTATCGGTTCGCGCAGTTCCCAGAAGCCCGGACGCCGAGGCATAAATGGCAATGATAACAGCCGCAGCAGTGACCAGTAAAAACGGGTTTATCATCGGCAGCGTAACATGAAATATTTTTTCCATCGCTTTATGAACCCAGCCCATGACGATAGCATTCATAAATATTCCCAAATAGAGCGCACGAAAACCTCTTAACACCGCGGCGGCTTTTCCTGAGTAACGAAATTCAGTAAGCTCCACATCCGTCATAATCCCGGAGCGGCGCCACAATTTGGCAAAGAAAAAAACAGTGAGCATACCACCTATTGCCAGATTCCACCACAACCAGTTTCCGGCAACACCATTCCGGGCAACTAATTCCGTTACAGCCAGTGGCGTATCGGCGGCAAACGTTGTTGCCACCATTGCCGTACCCGCCAGCCACCATGGTAAATTGCGTCCCGACAGAAAAAATTGATTTGTATCTTTTCCAGCCCGTTTTGAAAAATAGATTGCGATAGCGATCACAAATACGAAATAGGCAGCGATAATAAGCCAATCAAAGAGATTAATAGTATTTACAGTATCCAAATTCACCCCATACTATTTTAAAATTCTCTCTAATTTAAAAGGAATTCTGATAATGGTAAGAATTTTTAATAATTATTCACTTAATTTACAATATAAATTTTTTCTCTCTACTGTCACCCTTCAATGAACTCAGGGTGACATGTTAAGTTTTCAAATTTAATTATAAGACGTTAAAATTTTGATAGTTACAAAGTGAGAAATATTCATAATTATATAACAAAAAAGCGGGGAATAAGCGCCCCGCTTTTAAATGAAATATTTATAATGTACCAGTTAAAAAAGATTTGTCCTCAGTTTCAGAATCGTGCCGGTGGGAACATCTTCCAGATTGGATCCCAGAACATCGGCATTGTCCCGCAAAATGATGATCCAGGCATAATGGTTATTGTACTCTTGTCCGGCAATTGACCAAAGAGATTCATTTACTTTAACTGAATATTCATAAAAATCATATTCGAGATCTATAGCATTTTCTTTTGGTTTTTTCAGTAGAAACTCATGAAACGGATAAATAAGGTTGGGATTTTCACCAATCTTTTTACGATTCCATTTATAAATGAGACGCCACATTCCGATATTTCCATACTCATTTTTAGCAATCAGGGAAAGATAATCATCCGGCTTTACCATATAAAACACATCAACGCTGTCGCCTTCACTGACTAATTCCAAAACTTCCTCTGATTTACCTTCCTTTTCCGCCAAAACTTCCGTTTCTGCTATGCTTACTTCTGTTTGAACAGGAACGATAGTCTCCTCAACAACTGGTTCGGGTTCGGGCTC
>JAHIOG010000205.1 GCA_018895675.1 bacterium | reverse complement strand
ATCGAAGAATAACATAGACATATTAAGAATCAATTCCATCTTGAAGATATTCAGTTAAGGAAATTAGAAGGTCTAAGAACGATGTTATCAATTTTGATGGAATCGTAAAAAGTCCCAAAGCTGTCATTCTGAGACAGCGAAGCAACGAAGAATCTCGTCGATAATTGGCTGAGATTCTTCATTCGTACCTCATTCAGAATGACATGATTTACACTTTTTACGAAACCATCAATTTTAACTATTGCTATGTATTTATTGTACACAGAGATAAGTTCGCTCCATAATCAATTGTTGCTAGGCAGTCCCGTCAAAACTGTAGAAAAGTATAGACTGTATGAGATATTAGGATTTATCTTCTATAAAATAGGATTGATAGTCAAAATGCTTTTCCAAAGGAATCTTCGATTGGCTGCCGTAACGGCGAAAATGTTCCTACCTGACAAAAAGACATGCTATATCAATCAGAACCAACTCGCTATTGAACTAGAATTCTAAAAAACGGGGGGTGGTCAACTCGGCAGTTTGATTCCTTGACATTTAAGCAAATAGAATGGAAATTTGTTCATTATGAGAGATTTAAACTGGTATTTCCCCAAATCCATTGCCGAAGCTGTCGATTTAGTGCAGCAAGGTAAAGTTTTTCCTCATGCAGGCGGAACAGGTCTGTTGTCAAGAGGTTTCACCGGAATTAACGGGCTCATTGATCTTTCTTGCCTGCCATTACATTACTCTAAAATTGAAAATGATTCCGTTGAAATCGGCAGTATGAATACTTATGCCGAAGCAGTCTCCGTGTTAATGAAAGTAGATCCGGAACATATTATAGTGAAATCCTTGTGCAATTCCGCCAAGACGCCCCTCAGGAACAGGATAACAATCGGCGGCAGCATAGCTTATTTTCCACTCTGGTCGGATCTTATGAGCGCTTTGCTCGCTCTTGATGCGGATGTTATGTTAATCGGGAAAAATGACGGACAATTTCCTGTCGAAGAATATATCAACAATAAAGAGGTTCGCGATAAATCGCTGATAACTGCGGTCAAATTCAACTTGTCGAATTGGCGCTCTTACCATTACCGTGACATTCGGACTAAAAGCGATTATCCGGCTTTTAATATCACAATCCTGTTGAAACAAAGCCTGAATAAGATCGAAGACAGTCGGGTTATTATTGTCGGAACTGGAAAAAAGTATAGCCGCTTAACAAATATTGAAGAATATCTGATAAACCGGGATGTTGGAAAAATCAATATCGGTGAAATTGAAAAACTGGTTGAAGTTAAATTCGCTGGTAAAAGAATAGAAGACCCGGAATATTCAAGTTATTTAGCCGGTGTAGAACTGGGCAGAGGAATCGAACAGATATTGAGAGGACATTAATGGAAGGCGCATTTACTGTTAACGGAAAAAATAGAAAATTTACCTTTACACCTGACGAAAGACTGCTTTTTACATTAAGAGAAAATGGATATACCGAGGTGAAAAACGGCTGCCAGGAAGGTGAATGCGGCGCCTGTTTAATTTTGCTTGATGATAAACCCGTGAATTCCTGCCAGGTGCTCACGGCATCCGCCATCGGTAAAAATATCAAAACCGTAAAAAGGATCGGTGACTTACATTCCCCCCATATCATTCAACGCGCATTTGTTGAGACCGGAGCCGTGCAATGCGGTTTTTGCACACCGGGGATGATTATTGCGACCTATGCTTTATTGCGGGATAATCCTGATCCTTCGGAAGAAGAAATAAAAAACGCACTGGACGGCAATCTCTGCCGCTGCACCGGTTATGTGAAGATAATCGAGGCGGTGAAGCTGGCAGCGAAAAGAATGAAGATTGGAGTAATGGAGTATTGGAGTACTGGAGTAGTGGAGTGATGACGGATTACTCAAACCAGGCGCGCAAGAATAAAAGCCGTGGTTATCAAAAACTCCGAGTTTGGGATGATGCAATCGAATATTATGTTCAGACTTGCGAAGTTTTTCGAAAATTCCCCTATGAATTGAAACGGGTCGCCTCTCAATCCATTGCTTCGGCTGATTCTGTTCATCGAAACATCGCTGAAGGTTATTGTCGTCGTTCCATTCGTGAGTATATCCAATTCCTTTATATTTCGCTGGGTTCACTTGGTGAATCTGTTTCAGGTCTTCATGCTTGCGGAAAATCAAAACAAATATCAGAAGAAGAATTTCAACAATTGGATACGATCGCCTATAAACTGGAGAATGGTTTGCTAAAACTTATTGAAAGTCTTGAACAAAAAAGAGAAAAGGGAGAATGGGTAGACCACTTGAACGTAAAAGAAGATGGAGCAATTTATGGGAATGAATAACAGAATAATCCGATACTCCGGCAATCCAACCCCCAGTGTTACAGCACTACAATACTCCAGTACTCCAACACTCCACGACTCCAGTACTCCATCTTCCCTGTACTCCACTACTCCATTACTCCAACTTCCCAATACTCCACATCCTTATCTATACGGGAAAATTTTATAATGTTAAAAAAAGATTACCCGAATGAATAAGTATACGATTATCGGTAAATCCAAAGAAAAAATCGATTCTCTGTCTCTGGCGACTGGTGCAAGCAAGTTCGTCGATGATTTCGACCTGAATGATCCTCTCTATCTTGCCTTTTTATATTCGCCACATGCCCACGCCGAAATCCTTGACATCGACGATCGGGATGTTCGAAATATTACCGGTGTGGTTGATGTTTTTCACTATCAAAATGTCAAACCGGTTTTGCATACAACAGCGGGGCAGGGATTTCCGGAACCCTCGCCCTAT
>JAHIOG010000204.1 GCA_018895675.1 bacterium | reverse complement strand
AGGTAGAAGGCTGAAAAGGATATCATGAATAACTCATTAAAAGGAGCGCTGTTTCAAAAGCAGCCACCCAGGCATCCACCACTTCCGACAGTCTCATATTCAAGCTCGTCCTGTTATTGATAATTCTCTGCTGGATTTTTAGTGTTGTTGACGCTTACAGAATTGGAAAGAAAAAAGACAGTGGCTTAATTGTCAAGCCTTAATTCACAATTCAAGTTGACACCAAGTTCACCATTCCATTAAGATAACGGCTATTATGCGTAATTTTAACAAATTAATTCTTCACCCTGATTTTCATAAGACAATAAGGGAGCTATGCAATAATAATATATTCCTACCTCATCATGGGACAGAACAAAATTTAGAGTTCTTAGGTTCCCTTACGGATAGTGGGAAAATAATTAATTTAGAAGAAATAAGGGGATATAAGCTAAATGCTCTAAATGGGTGTTCTGAAGCCAGTAAATATTCTTTTTCAGCATATGATGAATCATGGGTTAAATTCTCAGCTTTGGAAGGATTAGCCTATTTTACAGCTCATTCTATAGTGGTGCATGGTGAAAATGAATATGTACCTGTGGCTCTTGTAACATTTAACTTTTATACGCGTTCCAAAGCAATAATTGAAAAATCGTCATATATTAAATATGCTAACGATCCTACAGTAGAATACACCCGTAATTACATAAAAGATAAGGTAAATTTCCTTTTGGAGTTTGTACCTTCACATTCCTTGTTGTTTATCGATGGCCCCCTAATTTCCGGTGATTTGTATACCATAATGGTCGATGCTACAGACAAGTTTCTTCAAAAAGATATTATACCCATACATTTTGTTAAAAATAGTAATAGTAATATAGTTACCAGCAACATTGATAGCTTGAGTGGACAATATCATTCAGACATGCATTGGTTAAATAATTTGCTTAGGCCAGGTGAGCGCTCCTGTTTTTTTAAATATGAGGATCAAGTCAATAAGAAAAACACAAAGATTTTCTGCTATATAAAAGCTTTTGATTCGAGCCCACAGCGAATTGAATTTTCCACTAATACGTATTTAACATATATAAATTCTGTGCCCCAGATCATGGATTTAATATTGTACTTATTGTTCGTGCAGGGATCAAAAACAAATCCACAGTTACGTACAATTGCTATTGCAGAGGCATATGCTCGGAGTGTTTTACGGTCTATTGATATTAATAAATATTTCAAAGAAGCAAAAATTTCACCGACGCTCAATCAAGTAAGATTTGGAGGTTAATACATGAGCTGGATAGTCATTGGAGAAGAAAGCGGTCTGATTAAGTTAGTATCCAAAAGTGGGGAAGATGGTTTATTGCCAAAAGGGGCTTATCTTACTATTGAAAAGGAATCTACAAAATTTATCCTACGAGTTGACAAAAGTTTGCAAAGTGAACCATATGCTCCTTCTCCAATGATCATTGATATGGATTTATCAGGATTGATTCAGGACCAAAAGTGTCAAAATGTGATACATGCCTTTAGAGTAAGAGATATTACTAATCGAACAGATGGCAAGATTGACTTTATTCCCCCTCAATCAATAGCCCGCAGATCAAATCAAGAAGAAATTAATGAAGCTATGGGTACTTCTGATAAAGAAGGCCCCATAGTTTTTATTGCTACAGTCCACGCGGGACATAATCAACTTTTAGTGGATGATGAAGGGAATTTTATTACAACTCATTTACCCAAAGATATGTTTTATCATCAAATGCTTATCTGTGGAAAAACGGGAAGCGGAAAGACAGTTGCAACGAAGTATTTGGCGCAATATTTTGTTGAAGAATTGGAAGGTGCTGTATTAGCAATAAATGTCAAAGATGTTGATTTTCTCAGAATGAACAGGAGTTCAAATACAATAAACACAAAAACATTAAAAGAGTGGCAAATATTGGATAAAAAGCCGCATGGTATTGAAAATTATGTTGTGTATTATCCAGCAAATACTGATGTTAATGCTTATCGCGATATTGACAATGAATATTTTAAAGCAGTTACACTGAGCGTTCATGACATTGAGCCTGAAGCTCTCACTGGTTTATTACAAGGAATAACTGATGTTGGTGCTCAAAACTTGCCTGATATTTTCCGGTATTGGCAAAGCAGAGTGAAAACTAACGAGAATTCTTTTCATGATTTCCTTCAATATTTTATTGATGTTGGTGAAAACGAGGGCCGTATTTTTCAGACACTTAATATCCGAGGAGACATATCATCAATACCTTTACATCCCGCTACATATAATAATGTTCAAAGAACATTGGTTATGGCAACCAACTATTTTGATAATGAAGACGCTGGCTTGATCGACGCGTCGGACATTTTAGAGAAAGGGAAAATGTCCATTATAAATGTTGGGAACAAAGGATTGCAATTTGGATCAATAATGTTACGTCATTTGTTACACAAGATAGTAGAAACAAAGTCAATTGGGGAATCAAATGTCCCAATTCTCATTGTTATAGATGAAGTACATAATTTCTATAATTCAAATGCTTCCCAAGATGCTCTTGGCGATCTAGATACGATTTGTCGGCAAGGGCGGAGTCAAGAAATTGGCGTGATATTTTCTGATCAACGACAATTATTTTTCCCGGTCAACGACAATTAAAATTCCCGATTCCATTTAGCCATTCAGTTCATCTCCAGGATACCATCCTGTTCTTTTATGAGTTAATCCTTGACGTGCCAGAATACGGGAAATTGTTCTCT
>JAHIOG010000203.1 GCA_018895675.1 bacterium | reverse complement strand
CGGTCAGCTTCACTAAATTCGAACTCGTTAAAATTAAATACATTACTAAAATCCGGTTCCACCGTATATTGAGCTGCTTGAGGTGTTATTTCCACTAAGTAGGGATGATATATGCCAAACTCTGTATCAACATCCTCGGTGATATTTGAAATCATCTGTGCCCATAAAGGTATGGTCCCTATGAGCATCATGATAGTTATAATAGCTAAAAAAATAGTAATCCTTTTCATTGCTTTATCCTTTATCGTATTAAAACCATTTTAATCGTCCTTGCCCATCCACCTGTTTTAATTTGCAGGAAATAAATCCCAGAGGCTACACCTGTTCCCTCATCGTTTTTACTATCCCACATAATCTGATAGGTCCCTATCGCTTGTTCTCTATTTAACAATTTTCTAATCCTTTGTCCCTGCACATTGTAAACATATAAATTTACATGAACAGCGGAAGGCAGTTGATAGCGGATGACTGTTTCTGCGTTGAAAGGATTGGGGTAATTTTGGTTAAGGATGAAATGAGTTGGAATTTGATTATCTTCATTATTTATTCCTGAAAATTCAAGAAGTTCGAACCAATGAGTATATAAAATACTTTCATTATGGATAATTTTTATTGTTGTCATACCCTCAGACCACCCGGATGTGGAAGTCTCTCCGACATAATCGCCGCACCATACTGATGTAGTCGGTAAAAGACTCAATTCTACCGAAGCTATTTCACTGCCATTCTGAGAGCAAAAGACAGCCGTGATACTTGAATCTGGAAAAATCATAGCCCTGACTTTCAGACGAAGGCTGTCACCCAGCGCCGGATTCGCCGGATTAATATCAACTGATACATTATTTACAGTTTCTACCTCTAAAAATGCATGGTATGGATCAGGATTATAGAAGTCCTGAGAATTATCCATGAAAATTTCAGTCCAGGATGGTACTTCAGGCGGCTGTTGACTTTTTAGCATTTCCTGCCAGGTTTCATCTGTTAAACGGTCAGACATAGGATGCTTGAACTCATAGTATGAGAATCCACCGCCTCTGGTCAGGACTATATTGTCCTTAATCTTTACAATTACATAAATCTCAAAGGGATATCCGATGCCCTCTTCCAAAACCTGCTCGGTGTTAGGATCGGTGTGAACATCAGCAATTACTGCCATACCTTCGTCTGTCTCATCGGTGATTGATCCACTGAGTTCTTCGGAAAATGTTAGAAGATTTTCTAATCGTTCCCCAATCGTCCAGATAACATCGTATTCCTCCTGTACTAATTCCTGATTGGTTAATTCTTTTTCTGCGATTGTTTTCAGTCCTAAAAGAAGCGATTCAAAATCAATTAGCTTGAAGTTAAACTCATCAAGTAAAAGCCCTCTACCCCCGAGCCCAATGCGCATAAGCTTAGCTAAAGAAGCCAATCGAGCAAACAGATGTGGGTTTGGTTCTACATATCCATAAGTAAAGTCTGGCGGTGGAGGGGGCATCCCTGTCGTTCCTGAAGTATAACTCTGTTTGGCATATAGAATAGTATCATGACGGAGTTCACTCCACGAACCCAGAGCCGAGTAGAGTTGTCTGTAGGTCCATGCCTGACACTGCATAAAGGGTGGATAGCCATCTCTCTTGGCTTCTAATAAAGGCATTAAAGCATAAAGCCAGTTCCAATAGAGATTTTGTGCCCAGACAGCATCATCTAATTCATCGAATTCTACTTTCAGCTTATCCAGCTGTTGATCATATCCATAATAATCAGCGTCCCCTTCGGAGCGAATAATTTCTTCAGCTTCTTGAGAACCAAGAACTGCCATGATATCCAATCCTCTGGGAAAACCACGTATCGGACCAGCGTTAGAATAAACCAGAGTAAAAGGTTCATCCGATCCTTGATAAAATGAAACTTTATCATACACCAGTTGCTGAAACATATAGGAATCGGGTATGAACCGCTGACCCATAAAGCGAAACGCCCTGGTTACATCTTCTGCGTCCTCATAATCCCAGACCCAGGAGGAATTGATTAACGGATCCCGAAGTTCCTTTGCTTTTTCTATAAATTCAGTGAGCTTTTCATCTTCGGCAAAATCCTCCACCGATAAGCTCAAATAATCATAACCATATACCTCCTCAAGAAGGGGAGTGTATTCATATACATCCAGGTCGTCGGACTTTCCCACGAGGAAAACAGTGGGATCGTAAATCCGCTCCCAGATCTCCAATGCCGGTTCCCCATTAATATTCAGCTCATTCAATATTTTTACAATTAAAATAGCCAGCAAAGTCTCCTCTTTACCTTTTTGTTTTCCCGCTTCTGTTGTATCAGGTTCAACACGGAACATCATTCTTCCATACCACATCATTGATTTAAAATAGGTTTTTAAAGTATCATTACGTGTATAATGCCCCCTTGGGACATATTGACTATAATCTTCCTTATATCTAATGGGCTGGTCATCAAAAATAGGTGAGAAATCAAAACCTTGATGAGCAGCAATTAAATCTAATTCAGCCTCAACAAGACTATCGACAAAGTCTGGAACCGTTGCAGTTTCATCTTTTAGTCTTGTTGCCACACCGAAATATGCAACGTTCT
>JAHIOG010000020.1 GCA_018895675.1 bacterium | reverse complement strand
CTTCATGGAAAAGATAATAGAGGTTTTATCGGCGTTATTAAGAGTTTGAGCATCTTTAGAAATTATATAGAAACGAGTATAGTTTTCCGGGATGTCTTCGATCTCTTCCCTGATGATTTCCATATTGTAATCTTTGGCAGCCTGTCGGCTCGCAATTGCGGCGGCGTGAAGCATCTGTTTATCACGAATATCTTTCACGCTGCCGGCGGTGTCATAACTGGCAATGGTTTCGATGTGGGGCAGGGAAGAGAGAAAGTTGCGGCATTGTTCCAGCGCCTGGGGATGCGAATAAACAACTTTAATGTCGGCTATTTTCACGCCCGGATTGGCAATTAGATGTTGCTCCACACGGATCGAGGTTTCCCCGGTGATCGAAACCGTTGATTCCAGGAACAAATCCAGGTTTTGATATATGCTGCCGGTGAGGGAGGTTTCCACCGGAAGAATCCCAAAATCAGAATTCCCGTTTTGGACTGACGAAAAAACATCGGCGAAACTTCGGCAGGGAACGGTTATTATCTCCTGTCCGAAAAATTGCCAGGCGGCGATTTCACTGAAGGCGTAATGGGTTCCCTGAAAAGCGACTGCTGGTTGGTTTTTTAATTTTGTCATGATTCGATTCCTTGGCGGGCTGCCACACCCTGGTGATAATAATGTTTGATCTCCAGCATTTCCGTGACCAGGTCGGCGGCTTTGATCAGTTCCGGGTGAGCGTTGCGCCCGGTGATGATCAGTTCTACATTTTCCGGTTTGGATTGGACAACTTTTAGCAAATCTTCAATTGAGAATAGTTTAAAATGCACGGCGATATTGGCTTCGTCGAGAATAACGACATCGTATTTTCCCGAATTAATGTATTCTCTGACTTCTGCTAAACCGTCCTGAGCAAGACGAATATCTTCGGGTTCCGGTTGGGAATAAATAAAACATTTTCGTCCGTATTGTTTGACCTCGATTCCAGGTAAATATTGCCGAATTGCCTTTATTTCGCTGTAGAGTTCGCCTTTGGCAAACTGACCGATAAATACCTTGAGTCCGGCGCCTGCCGCACGAAGAGCAAGCCCGAGCGCCGCCGTTGTTTTGCCTTTGCCGGCACCGGTGTAAACCTGTATATATCCTTGCATCATTGACTCCGCTTTTGCTGTTGCGGTTAATTTAGCAGATTTCTTTTTCAATGAGAAATGCATTGTATTGTTTTTATTATAAAATAGATTAACTTTTCAAATTATAAATTTATTCGACTATGATTGATATCAAACTTGAACCTCTCGGCAAAATAATCCAGGTGGAAAAACATACCGCGCTGCAGGATGTGTTATTCGATCATGGCGTCGAATTTCCCTGCGGCGGCGACGGTACCTGCGGAAAGTGCAATGTACGCGTTATTGACGGCGATTTACCAATTAATGACGTTCAGCGACGATATTTTTCCCGGGAAGAACTATCGAGCGGTTGGCGTTTAGCCTGTCAGTGTTATGTCAAAGAGCCGGTGACTCTTGAGTTAGCCCAGTGGGAAATGGCAATTCTGTCTGATGATTCCCGTTTAAAAATTTCCGGTAGGGAAGGTTACGGCGTAGCAGTTGATCTGGGCACTACGACCCTGGTGGTTCAATTGATCGATCTGAGCAGCGGGAATGTAACGGGAGTCCGAACGGCGTTGAATCCCCAGGCGAAGTATGGCGCCGATATTATGAGCCGGATCGACTATGCGCTGACAGATAACGGAGCTCAGCGTCTCAGGCAGTTGATCCGTGATCAATTATTAGACATGATTCAGGAATTGACAGGAGATATGGCCCCGGTTGAACCACAGATTAACCGGGTTGTAATTGTTGGTAATACGGCAATGCATCATCTCTTTTGCGGAGTGGATATTACACCATTATCAAGAGTGCCGTTTGAAACGGAAAATGATGGACAATTTACCTGGAACTCTGCTGATATCGGGTGGCAGATACCGGGAAATCCAAAGATTGAGTTTTTACCATGTCTCGGTGGTTTTGTGGGAAGCGATATTCTTGCCGGTATTATAGCTACCGGAATCCATCAGAGTGATGAAATGATGGCGCTGGTTGACCTTGGAACGAACGGTGAGGTTGTTGTGGGAAACCGAAAAAAAATCCTTTGTGCCTCGACTGCTGCCGGTCCGGCGTTTGAAGGCGCTAAGATTTCTATGGGAATGCGTGCCACAACGGGAGCCATATCCAGAGTAGCGCTGGAAAACCGCCAGATGATCAGCCACATTATCGGCGGCGGCGCCTCGAAAGGAATTTGCGGCAGCGGTCTGGTGGATGTCGTCGCGTGCAGCCTTGATTTAGGATTAATTGATGGAACTGGAAAAATTAAACAACCAGATTCGGCGATTAAAATCAGCGATCAAGTCAGAATCACGCAACAGGATGTTCGGGAATTGCAATTAGCCAAAGGAGCGATTGCAGCCGGATTTGATATTTTAGTTCAACGTCTGGGAATCTTAAAAAAGGATGTTGGAAAAGTCCATATAGCCGGCGCTTTTGGCAATTATATCAATGTCGAGAACGCCTTGAAAATCGGACTGCTTGATTTCGATCATCAAAAAATGGTACAAGCGGGAAATACTGCACTGCGGGGAGCGAAAATGGCGTTATTCGGTTCTTCAGATTATCGATCCATTATTGAAAGATGCACTCATGTACCGCTTGCCAGTGATGAGCAGTTCATGGAAATATTTGTTGAAAACATGCAATTCTAAAATGATGTGAGGAAATCCAATGCCCGGCGGAATGTATTTCTTCCGGATGGTTGCCAAATCGCCGCAGAAGCAGTATGTCAAGATCCGGAAGATGATTGTACTGCATTAAAGAAATATGAAGTATACGATAAAAATTCTGTCCTGTGCGACAGGGTTTTTTGTATGAGGTGAAAAAGATTTTCTTTATACTTGCATTTTATTGTTCTCTGCTCTAAAATCAATTTAATATGAAACAATCATTTTTAAGGAGGATTAAAAAATGTCACTGACATGGGATCCAATCTATGCGATGAATTTGTTGCTGTGTATTCTCATTCTCGTCCTTGGTATTCGGGCTTATAAGCGTGGTAAAAGATTAATGCCGTTATTAGTTGGAATTGCCTTTGGACTTTTCGGACTCTCACATTTTGCTAATCTGTTAGGTTTGCACGACTCGCTGACGGAGGTCTTGCTTGTAATACGTACATTTGCATACTTGCTGATCGTCTATATCCAGTATAAAATCGCGATGGTTCAACCGAATAAGACAGAGGAAGAACCAGCCGAAAATTAAAAGTGATCATTCGCAAAGCCACACCAAAAGATAACCGCGCGTTGCTGGAATAAGCGCGGCAGGCGCCGATGGATGCGAAACTGGTCGTCAATATCGACCGTTCACCGGATTATTTTTGTTTAGCTGGCTTACAGGGAAATGATCAAGATATTCCGTTTCTGAATATTCCCGTTGATCTGCAGTTGATTCCCGATGTCGGTATTGATATGGTTAACTTCATGCCCGACGAATATATGCTTTTTCAGAATTTTCCCAATCCTTTTAATCCTACGACAATGATTCAGTATTATGTGCCGGAAGGTTGTATGGTTGAGATAAAAATCTTCGATTTTATGGGAAATGAGATCAAAACCCTTGTCCGAGAGAGACAGGTCAAACAGTTCTACCGGGTACACTGGGACGGAACCAACAGTAATGGAGTTCCGATGCCCAGCGGGATGTACTTTTTCCGGATGTTCGCAAAATCAGCTTAGAAACAGTATGTCAGGACATGGGAGATTGCTTATGGACTGTAAAATTCCAGCGTATTTATAATCATCGTCATTAACTTCTCTTGAATGAGGTGGTTAATATATTTACAAAATTAAAGAACATTGTTTCATAGGACAAAACTTTTACCTCGTTCGAAGAATCCCTTCGGGGAGGAGGTCTCATTGAGGAAAATTGCTATAAAACGGAAATTATTTGGGAAAAGTTTCCGGAGGAGTAAATCTATTATAAATTAGAAAACCACGTCCTTTTGGTTTATGCTATAAATAAAATCCCAAATTCCTCCAACAGAAGTCTCTGGTGAGACAATTACAGGAAGCAAAAAACCGGTTTTTCGTAAGTTAAACAATCTTTGCAGGGTTGGTTTTCATCGTAAACAACTCATTCCTCTCGTAAGAGATGTCCTTGACACAAGCCCTAGCCTGGGGATGTTAGCGAAGGATGAAATTTCCGTTACAAAGCTGGGGCTTTGTAACGAGTAAGAAAACAAGACATGATGGTTATTTGGAATTTTATAGGAGATCACTTTTAGATAGTCCCTCCCAAGGGCAAAGCAAAGCCGCCTACTTAGAAGGTGGATATTTACTTTTTATCTGTAATTAATGTCTGTCTGTAAACTATGAAACCTTGAGTTAAGTTTGCTTTAGCTGACTTGACTTAAGGTTTCTAACTCATTGAAATAAATTAACTTAACTCAAGACTATCGTAAATATTCAGTAAACCTGTCAACTTAATAAAATAGTTATAAATTGCTGATGTAAAGGATACACAAAAATATATTTTATAGGTAAAGTCTGTAGTCTGTCCCTATCCAATTTTCCTCTTCCTTTAGTTTTACCTAATAGAATCCAGTTAGCGGCTTTATAGCACGTTCCCTCGAATCGATCTTTCTGCACAAATGTTTCAAGGAGGACTGGCTGATAATTATAACGTTTTTTCCAATCCGATGAGATTTGTTTAGATACCATACTTAGAATCTTTGAAGCCAAATTTCCAGATCGAACCCAGGGTAAGATTAGAAAGCGGGCATTATTTACAATCAAGTGTAGATTTTTCTCACGTTGCTGTCCTGTCCAGCCAATCCATTGGTCCCTGGGAGCCACTTTCCAGGCTGATGCTGCAAATCCCAAACAAGCAAGAAATCCTTCTTCGCATTCAACAAAATATCTTAATTGTGCTCCCGGCAAAGGCTTATAGCCCAGATAGTGATAACGCTCTATATATTCATTCCATAATTTTGATTGTTCCCTTGTTGTAACAAGTCTAAGATGAATTTTCTTCAGCTCATCGGCTGGTTTATGAATAGGAGGTAACGGATTTGACAGGGAGGTAACAGGCGGATATGGTTTGCCATTATTATTCTTGTTCTTGGGAGGAGGCAAACTAATCAGAGCATCTTTTTCCATCTGAAGCATCGCTACACGACAACTCATCTCTTTCAACTTCCCGTCTGGTTTGAACCATTGTAATTGACGACAAACCTCTTGAGACATCCTGTTACGGGATAGTTCCATCTCTGTAATCCGGCGAATAATTTCCATCTCATCTATAGTAAAATCACGACCACAATATCGATATGCTTTATTAATCTCCATTTTTTTACGAAGAATCATTCCATAAATCTGAATCCCAGGATAAAAACTTACCTAAATCCTCTGGTGCATTTCCTCCATTCGCCGCACAATGTTTCAGGTAACTCCGCAAATATTTTTCGGGATTTATACCATTTTTACGAGCTGTCTGTAAAACGGTAAACATCATAGCGCTAAATTCGGCGCTCCACACTGAACCACTTCCATAATAATTCTTTCTGCCTAATATCGGATTCCGCAAACAGCGCTCTGCTTCATTATTATCCATAGGGATATGAGGATGATCTACAAAAAGAGTCAGACCTTCCCAATGATTCTCAAGACTTATTAATACTTTTTTCCCGGCATGATGAAGATTGTCTTCTGATAACTCTTGATCTCTATCTTCCTCCATCTTATTTATAGCCACACGTAATTGCTCGTCCGACTTGATATAATCTTCACTATCCTGACTGTAACTTAGGCGCTCTTTGTTGATTTTATATAATTCCCCAATACGATCAATCCATTTAAATGACCAATTTTCCAATTCTTTCCAACTCTTCATCACATTAAAAAAATCTCGACGTACATGACTCCAGCAAAAGGCTAGAAGTAATCCGTTGGAATGTTCCCTTGCCAATTTCTTATAGGCGCTGTATCTATCTACACTGAGTATTATTCCTTCGCCTTGCCCAACATATTCTACGGGAACCGAAGATGATCTGGATGGGTCTATAACATAAACAACGGCGTTTGATGTGGAAAATACCCATATCCACCATTGGTAACTGTCTTTACCGGCTATCTCCTCAAAAACATACCAACGGCTCTCATCTATGTGCAAATGAGAAACCTGGCGAACCGACTCAACAATCCTATCGTATAAAGGCGCCATCATCATTTGTATCTTTTGCAGCCCGCCGGTAAGTGTTCCCGGGGATATCTCTAATCCCTGCAATGATAATTTTTGGATAATTCGGCTCAAAGGTAATTGGAAAAGGTATTTCAAAATTAACAACTTTGTCCAAAATCCCACACTGAATAGACCCTTCGGTATCAATTTATCCGGAACCGGAGCGGTAATAATAGAAGGCGTTTGGGGACAATCACAACATCTTGCATATCGTTTCCGTTTGTGTCGCTTACGATAAACATTTACCTCCCATTCTATCTCTTCCGATTCCTCGGTTATTGTAAGTTCCCTGAAAGACTTTCCACAAACAAGACATTTTTTATCTTCATCCGATAAAGCGTGTTCAACTATCTCTACATCTAAATTGTCATAACTCTTACGACCATGACCCGGTGAGCCTTTACGCCGACCTCGCTTTATTGACTCTTGTTTATTACCGTTATTGTTACCCGCATAGCAATCTATGCCTGATCGCTTTTCACGTTTCTTCCCAAAAAGTTGACTCTCTCTATATTTTAATTTTGCCTGAAGCTCTTTGATCTTCTCTTTTAGCGCTTCTTCTCTACCTATGCGATCCTCAAAACGACTCCGCCAGTAGTGTACGTCTGAATTTAACGTGTTATTCCTGATCTTTAATTCTTGATATTCTTTGCGGATATTACATGTTTCTGTACACACATCTTAATATAACAAAATCTATTCCCCGTGTCCAGCTTTTTTTGACAGGTTTACTGAATATTTACAGACTATCGCCTTAAGTCAAGTTTCCATTTATCGAAAAAACCGACATTACGGATAGACTCTAAATAGAATTTGCTATCAGGTATCTTTCCCTTTGTAAATAACGGCAATGCCATGTTTTCCGTCCATTTTGATTGTTAATG
>JAHIOG010000202.1 GCA_018895675.1 bacterium | reverse complement strand
CGTTGGCGCGGCAAACAGGTCCTGTTTTTTGAGAAATCCTGCCAGCCATGCCATTTTGGATTCTTCATTATATACTTTGACTACACTTAAATGGAAATTATCCCGCAGTAGATTCCCACGAATAAGAGTAACATTATTTCCAATTTGACTCCTGATATCTTCTGCTACTTTTTTCGTAGCTGTTGCTGTTGTTGCTAATACCGGGAAATTTTGCGGGAGCAATTTTACCAAACTGACGATACGACGAAAGGCTGGTCTGAAATCGTGTCCCCAAACAGAGATACAATGGGCTTCATCAACGACCACCATTGAGATTTGCATATTGCGAACGGCTTCCAACCATTCCTGGTTTTCCTGTCGTTCAGGGGCAATATAAATAATTTTGATTTGTCCGTTTTTCGCCTTTTCCAATATTTCGGTATTTTCTTCCGGCTCTTGCCCGCTATTCACGCATTCAGTTGGAATACCGATTGATTTTAAGTATTTAACCTGGTCACGCATCAATGCAATCAAGGGTGAAAAGATTATTGTCAGACCGGAAAATTGAGTTGCCGGGAACTGATAACAGAGAGATTTACCGAAGCCGGTTTTTTCGATTAAAAGGATTCTTTCACCATTTAGAATTCTCTTGATCGTGTTCCATTGGTCGTCATAAAAATGATCAATGTTAAATATTTGTTGGAGTTTTTGTTCTGCCTCGGATCGGTTCATATTTTTTAATATCTTGAAGAATTGCTTTTGCTTCGCCGTTCTGAGTAATAATCAGAGTTTTGTGAGTATTGATAATATCTCTTATAATTTCCGATGCGTTCGCTTTAAGGTAACTAATAGATTTTACGGTTTCACTAGGTTTCATTTTTCAATTTCCATATATACCGGCTAAAAATAGTCTATATTATGGTCTGTCGCAATATCTTCTTTTACATTGCTAACGATCACCTCCGCCTGCACGCAGGCCTGAATGAAGCTGTCGGGTTCCATCGTAAGACAGATGTTTTAATTATTTTTATATATGATCTAACCTGATTAATTCACGAGCTCGTGAATTAATCACCCTACGGGCCGCATGTCCGGCAGCTGCCGGACTGCGGGGTTAATAATCCAAAGGCAATCGAAGGTGTCCCTCAAAAACCGTCAATATCTGAATCTCTTCATCAATGTGTCGATATACGATTCTATAATTCTTTACGATCAATTCTCTAATCTGTGGATCTGATAACTCAGGTACAACTCTTCCTATTTCCGGATTATTAATAAGGTATTCACATTTATCAATCAAAAAATCCGTGAATTCTATAGCCTTCGAAAGGTTATCTTGAAATATATAATTTTCAATTTCTAAAATATTGTTTAATGCTTCACGGGTCCAGATTATTTTCATATTCTGCTTTTTCTGGATTCCCGGATTTTATTCTTTAGTTCGGAAGTTGTAAATATATTCCCGGATTTTATATCCTGGATTCCCCTGTTTATTGACTCTGTGAATGTTTTATTATAAACAAGTTTATCATATTCCTCAGGTGTGATCAATACACCGGCGGGTCTGCCATTTTGCGTTATTACTATAGGATGATTTCTATCCCGGATAGTTCTTAACCACTTCGATATTCCGGTTTTGAATTCGCCAACCGGTACGATATCCTGTGAAATATTTATTGTTCTCATACTGCCTCCAAAGACCTTTTTTACGACCTGAATATAGGTATATATATCGACCATGTCAAATTTTATATGCTTACGCTGTGTGAGAGACTAGGAAGTTGAAAGACTGGAATCTTTAAAATTCCGACATGCTTTGAAAACTAAACCGCAAATTGCGGCATGGCAATAATCTGTGCAAAATTCGGGATTCCGTGATGACGTCAGGTGTCTCACCAGAGTTCTCCGTTGAGGTGAAAATTGTTTTTCAAACTTGAAATATCCTCTTTGAAAATAGACATTTCAACCGTCTTTATGGCGCCATTAAAGTCAAAAACCTGGGGTTACGGTGAAATATGTTCTTGACTTTACTTTCTATAAAAGATTCGTTATGACCGTTTTATCGAAATGCTTTTATGAAGAAATTTCTTTTAATATTTTCTGAATATTTGTCTTTAATCGGGGTAAATCATTTTGGATAACTTGCCAGACAATCCTTATATCAATCCCGAAATATTCATGTATGAGTAGATTTCTCAGACCTATTATTTCAGCCCATTCAATCTCTTTATGCTCATAAATAAATTCATCGCTAAAATGGTTTGCCGCTTCGCCAATGATTTGTAGCTGATGAATACATGCGGATTGCGTCATTTTATCCGATTCATATTTTTTATAATCAGTACCCCTTAGGAATATTTCGATATCCTTGATGGCACCAAGGATATAATCTTACTGCATTGCCTATTTTATTTTTCATAAATCAGACGCTTTTCATGATCGATTATTGGTCGAATATATTTAGACACGGCATTATCTGATAAAAGATCAACTTTACTTTTTAGTATTTCCTGCAGTTCATTCTGCATTTTTATATATTTTAACCCTATCGGCTGACTATAATCCAACTCGACTAATATATCAATATCACTATCGACATCCGCCTCATTGCGAACTTGAGAACCAAAAAGATAAGCCCTTAAAACAGGCTTGTCCTTAAAGTAATCGGTAATCATATTTATTTCACGTTTTTGCAACATAATCATCTATTCCTAAAATAACTGCTTAAATATAAGTATTGATTTCATTTTTCTCACG
>JAHIOG010000201.1 GCA_018895675.1 bacterium | reverse complement strand
TGTTTCCCTGCAAAAAGATACTCAAAGTAGCAATTAATAGCAATTAATATCAAAGGACTTACGCTAAAAACATACAGCGTGACTCATTTGCTGAAATAACGATTCACAATCCTTAAAAGATTCCATAAACCGGAACTTTTATTGCGAATTCCCTTCCCATACAGGACATAAATAATTCCCAATAATCCATTGTATAATCTCTCACTAAATGGATGCCACCATAAATTCCGCTTTGCAAAAGGCATGATATCATTCACAATAACCTGGGGCTCCGTCATTTCGTCAAAACCGAGTTTACCATGTGTACGCCCGATACCACTTTCTTTAAAACCACCCCAGGGTGTTTCAGCCAGACCGTGACTCATCAAATGATCATTTATCATAACAGCGCCGGCATTAATCTGCTTTGCTATCCTGATTGCCTTACGTCGATTTCTCGACCATATTGAACCTGATAATCCTAAATATGAATCATTTGCCAGCTGCACCGCCTCATCAATATCCACAAATTTCATAACGCCCACAACCGGACCAAATGTCTCATCCTGCATAAGCAACATATCATGATTAACATCCGTTAATACTATTGCCGGAAGAAATAATCCCTTTGAATCCTTTGGATATTGTGATTGGATAAATATTGTCGCTCCTTTTTCAACGGCATCCTCAATATGCTTTTGAACAGTCTCTACCTGTTTTTGGGTTGTCATCGACCCCATATCCAAATTAAAATCGTCATCGAACCCAACCCGCAGTGCTCCGACTTTTTCTTTTAGCATCATCAGGAAAGAATCATAAACAGATTCATGGACATAAATCCGCTCAACTGAAGCGCAGGATTGTCCGGCATTTGAAAATCCAGCCCAAACAGCGCCTGCAGCTGCCTTTTCCAGGTCAGCATCCTTGCAGACGATCATAGCGTCATTCCCACCGAGCTCAAGCACAACCGGGGTCAGAGTTTCCGACGCTTTTTTCATCAGATATTTACCAACAGCCACTGACCCTGTGAAAAATAACTTATCGATCCCATTCTCTAAAAATGCGTCGCCGGCGACGCGTCCCGGCAAATTCACATAATGAAAAATACCGTCCGGTAAACCGGCTGAATTAATACATTCTTCCAAAATTCGTCCGACTAACTGAGTTTCACTGGCGGTTTTCAAAATGACGGCGTTTCCAGCCAACAGCGCCATAATCACTTCCGAAAAGGGTATGCCAAAGGGGTAATTCCACGGGGTAATTATTCCGATGACTCCAAATGGTTTTCGATAGATTTTACTGCGCTTATTCGCCATAAGCAGGCTGCCTGAAGAGAGTTTTTCGGGCTTTAAAAACCTTTTTGCATTCTTCATGTAATATGAAACTGCTATGGCAGCCGGTAAAACTTCAGTCGCCAACGCGTCAACGCGCACTTTTCCATTATCCCGCGAAATAATTTCTGCTATTCGTGAAGCATTTTCGACTATATATGTTCGAATATTCCGAATGATCGAAACCCGCTCCCGAATCGGTAATGCAGCCCAATCCGGTTGTACTTCTTTAGCATGTCGAATACAGGAGATTAATTCTTCAACGGTGTTCAGATTTGATTCACCAATTTTCTCTCCGGTTGCCGGATTAAAACATTCGGTGACCTTTTTTTGTGTGTCAGCGCTCATAAGAAACTCCAGCCAGGTAACTTGTAACTACTCTAATTTAAAAACGATTGGTTGTAGAATAAAAATTAATATTTTCATGAGAATCATCTACTGTTAGAATGGTTGTTTTTTTCCTTCATTTTTTTTAATGTCCTCCCTCATCTTCCAATTTTATTATTTTAAAATGACTGCCTGTTTCATCCACAATTTTCCGGTACCATGACTTTGGATATCCCGGATGTTGGACCTTGCCCAATTCATCTTTTACATTTCCATCGAGATATTTGTAAATCAGGAATTCACCTAATTTTTTCCATCTTTTAACAGTCGAATTTCCAAGATTTACTGAATATTCCGTCAGATAATCAATAGCCAATTGAGGAGACTCATTATATAGTTTTAATGCTAATTCTTCAACGTTTGCCTGGTCTGCCATGAATTTACCTTCCAATTCACGCTGAACTTTCCGGACGTCTTTTATCATATCGCTGTAACGCAAGTAGCAATAATTAGAGACAAAATTGAAAACCCAAAACGCCGATTCCCAGGTAAAATGATGAAAATCACCGGTGCCGACAGCATAGCTTTTAGGCACCTCTTTTATTCCACAATACATGGGAACGTAAACAGCGCTATAAGTGTCATCAACGCTGAACCAGTGAATGCCGCCGATGGGATCGGGCAGCCATGAGCGCGCCTGAGCAACAAAAGAAAATCCCGTCTGCTGGGTTGAAGTAGCTCTCTCGTTGAAATACTCTACGCTGTCAACTTCCCAGGTCAGAGGACGCCAGCGATAAGGGAGTTTAAAAGGATCGGCGCCGATATCTTTGCTCATATCAAGATCAGAATCTTCAAAATGATCGCGCATTAATTCCATAACATCCCGGGTTGAGAGCTTTTTATCCGGTTTTACCCAAAGCGGCAGAGGTTTCGCGCCTTTAACGCCTTTAATATAATCCGTCGAAAGATTCAACGAAGGAGCTGCCCGGCGAAACATGCTCCATACTCTTGCTTCGCAAAAACGAAGCGCACCGTAGTCTAATGGCGCATAAGCATCGGCAAAACTGAAATTTTTATCTTTTCCTTTAAACCAGCCCTTTTCTCTCGCTAAATTGATGAC
>JAHIOG010000200.1 GCA_018895675.1 bacterium | reverse complement strand
TATCCATTTTAATCTTATGCCGGAGACTATAATATCTATTACATGCACCCCCAAATGGGTACGTCTTACCATCAATATCTATACGGTTAATTTCACATTTAAGATCACATTTTTCCTTGCCACCTGGACATATAAAAGGTTTTTTATACCTCACCTTACGGTTTGCCAATGTTTCAAGATCAAACAGCTGTTCTTTAATTAATCCCCGGTCAACTCGATGTTTAACCTCAAGCGCTACACCATAAGAACCCATTAATCCCGGCTCAGGCGGTACAATAATCTCCTTGCCAGACAATGCTGCCATCGCAATTGGTACTGCATGGTTGTAACACACACCACCCTGCATAAATACTTTCTTTCCAACAGGGCGTGCTCCCTTAACCCTATTTACATAGTTCATACAAATGGAATATACTAAGCCCGCTACAACATCTTCCTTTGGGATACCCTCGTGGAATGTATTCTTGATATCTGATGATATGAATGCCGCACACTGATCGTTAAAATTTGGAGGACGATTGCCTTTCATAGCCCAATCAGCTATATCTTCCATCTCAATACTTAATGTCTCTTTTGCAGACTCTTCAAGGAATGATCCCGTACCTGCCGAACAGGCTTCATTCATAGCATAATCACTGGCTACCCCATTGGTTATATATGTATATTTTGCATCCTGACCACCTATCTCAAAAATAGTATCTACTTCGGAATCGAAATAAAGAGCTGCTGTCGCATGTGCTATGATCTCATTAATCACACCATCAGTAAGTGCATGTAGCCCTGCTATTTTTCTGCCGGAGCCGGTAACACCCAACCCGCGAATTATTACTTTTGTACCATTCAATTGGTCTAAAACAGTTTTGTAGCACTTTCGTGAAGCTCCAACAGGATCACCATTTGTCCTGAGGTACTCACTAGCAAGAATTTTCAGATCCGACTCACGTAACAATACAAGTTTTGTCGTAGTTGAACCGACATCCAGACCAAGGATACATCTATCACCATCTTTAACCGTTCCACGTTTCATCTGCGAAAAGGTTACCTTATTCTCAAAATCACGTAATGGTTGATGATAATCGAATTGTGTAGTGTGTTTGGTAAATAGTTTGCTTAGATCATCAATAGGTTTTGTCTTGTTCTCCATTGCCCAGAGAGCAGCTCCAAGAGCCTCAAAATATGCTGCTTCTTTGGGTATAGCCAGGTTAGTTATCTCTTGACTAAGATAATCGATCATAACCTTGTTTTTTGTAGCGCCGCCAACTATCAGGATGTTCTCTTTTGGAATGTTTTTAAGTAATTCGAGTATCTTATTCGCCATCATCTGGCATAAACCAGCTACCACTTTACCCTTAGGGACACCTTTGTTGGTTGCATGTGTACAATCGCTCTTACAAAAAACGGAACATCTTCCAGACACGGGATGCGGTTCTTCATTTCGAGCATACTTGATTGCTTCCTCCAGACTTACATCCATTCGCCTGGTCTGCTGTAAGAAAAACTCTCCAGTTCCGGAAGCGCATTTATTTCCTGTAAAGACTTTTCCGATTTTCCCGGAATCATCAAGTTTGTAAACAATGAATGTCTCGCCACCAGCGCTAATGATTGCGTTGTAATGTTTACTATCATTATTTATATGTTTCAGGGCGTATTCGACAGCTAGCGGTTCTGAGATATTAGTCAGGTTCAAAAACTTTTTAAATCCCCGACCTGTAACAACAATTGAATTAACTTTTTTCAGGTCAAATTTTCTCAACAGATCTTTAACAAGCTGTTTGGGATTTCCCTCATGGGCATAAGAATGAATGGCATTTATTTCTATTGCCCTTCCATTCTTTTCAGCATCCACCAGCGTGATAGTTGATGCTCCAGTGCAAAGGCCTAATGTGCGCATGATATTAAATCTCCATCAACATTTTTCCGTAATGTGTATCTTACGGAAGATAATCGGTAACATAAAATATTTTTTTACTCGAAACGGGAAAGCGACTAAAGATTGCGATAGATTCATTTTCTCGTTCTAAATTGCCTGGATAAAGACATATCAAAATGTGCAATTGAGATATAACCTGGATTATTCATGAATTCTTACCGCAGAGATGCCCCGCCTGCTGCGGGC
>JAHIOG010000199.1 GCA_018895675.1 bacterium | reverse complement strand
TAATTAGTCGCTTTTTTGTAATGGTCTATGAGACTGTATTTTATCATGGAAATCCCACCCATCCCATATAAAGAGAATAGAGTAGTCTTATATTCAGCCTGACCAAAGAAACCCATCCAGTCAACGGTATTGGTGTTATGATAATCAATATTATCTCCAAGACCTACTTTGGCGTCATCATAGTTGGCGTTGAATTCATTATGCAATTTGGAATAACGACTGTCAATGTCAGCCTCATACACATTATATTTTCCATTTACAGCATAATCACCACCTAACAGATCACGCACTTCGCGACCGTGTTCAATCTCAGCAGTGCGCCAATCGACGCCTAATTGAATTTTCAAAGCTTTGCTGATGTCATAATTCAGTTTGGAAATAGCGCCAATTGTCCATTGACGGTTGTAACTGTTCCTCAAATAACCAACTGCTTCACCTTCGGGTTTGAGGTTACTTTTACGGTTCAGAGTATCCTGGTTTATTGCAATCGTACCATCGAAATCAACAGCACGAGATGGACCAGAATAATCCCAGTACATATCGCCATAAGTTCCTGTACCACCACCGGAACCACCTGAGTAATACGCAACTGTAGATAAACGCATTTTTTCATTAATTGTTAAGTACCAGTTCAGGTTAACCTGTGGTTTGTGGTAGTAGTTTTCGCTTTCATTCAGGAAATTCGGATCATGACGATCGACTTCTTTTTCGCCGTACATATAGTAATACTGTTTGCCTTTATAACTTTTATCTACAGTATTCCAGTTTTCGTTGTAAGTTCGCCCGGCTTCTTTGAATGTTTCGAAAATATCAGCAACACCGCTAGCATCAGTATCCAAATCTAAGACCGATTTATCGAAAACATCTTTTGCGTATTCATGATCATAGGCTGCAACATTTTGCGCATAGCGCATCTGACCATGACGCTGCGGAGCGCCGAGAGCAAAAAATTCGAACCGGTTGTTTTTATTGGCCTGATAGCTGGCACCTAAGTAATAAGCCCAGGCATCGGTCCAGGCTTTATCAATGACGCCATTACCGGTTTTACGTACGACAGTTCCGCTTACGGCGAACTTGTCATTAATTAAGCCCGAAGCATAACTCAGTGTACTTTTAAGGAAACCACCGCTGCCAAATTCCTGTTTGAACCTCCCGCCGGCTTTTAATGCGGTCGGATCCGTCAGAATATTCATCGTTCCACCAATTGATGGAGCGGCGAGATTAACAGCTGAAAGACCGCGCTGTAACTGGATAGAAGAAGTGGCATCTGCAACTCCATCCCAGTTTGACCAGTAGACCCAGCCGTTTTCCATGTCATTCACCGGAACACCATTAATCATAACGGCGACATTTCTCTGGTTAAAACCACGCACGCTGACGCGGGCATCGCCAGCTCCGCCGCCCTGCTCAGTGGCGTAAACGCTCGGAGTTGTGTTTAAAACCATCGGCATATCCCGTGAACCTAAGGACAATTCAATTTCGATTTTTTCAACATTTGTGTAGGCAACAGGCGTTTCCCGGGTTGCACGAGACGCCAGAACTTCCAGTGCGCCTAATTCGAGTGTTTCTCTTTCCAATTGAAAGTTAACCTTTACAGCGCTTCCGCTCGTAACAGTAACTTCCTGATCGACTTTTGCATATCCGATTACCGAAACAACAATCTTAATTGTTCCTGCCGGAACATCAATAATTGTAAAATTTCCATCGATGTCTGTCGCCGCGCCTAATGTTGTGCCCTCGACAATAACATTTGCGCCTGCAATTCCTTCTCCGGTTGCTTTGTCGGTAACTCTTCCCTGAATATCACTGCTTTGTGCAAAAACAAGTGCGGGAACCAGAAAAAGAACCAACGCAAGAATAGTGAGTTTCCTTCTCATCTTACCTCCAATTTTTGGTTTGTTAAAAATCAACTACCCTCTTGATATATCACTTGATAATCTACTTTAAATAATTGTGCATATTGTGTAATTGAATTTATCACCGCACCAAATATAGTGTGAGTTGATAATAAAAAGCAAGTAAAGAAAATTTTAAAAATTACTTTTTGATTGATATTTATTTTTGTAGATTTTAGTATTAAATATGGAAGTAAAAACAATCAAAAAGACAAGTAAGAACCGCTATAGATTCCTACAATATTTTTCGATATTTCTATTGTTTATTTTCATTCAAATCGATGGACAGGAAATTCCCATACATCTTAAAAAACCGACGATTGATGATGATTCCAAATTTACATCAGCAGGCAATATTGGAATAACCATAAGTAATTTTGGCACGTTTGGTGATGGTTTTGTTCAGCAAGCACCAATCGATCAACCTTCGTGTGAATATCCAAAAGGATCCGGTATCGAGCATTTATTTGTAGGTGGCTTATGGGTTGGGGGAGTCACAACATCAGGAACTCATGTAAGTACAGCTGCATTTAATACACCACGTTTATCGGGTGGTGGTTCGGTAAATTTTGAGTTTACTAATACTGCTAGCCCGACTGATATAGTCACTGAAAGATCTTCGATCCCTGAAAACAAATATTTTTCCTATGACGCCATAAGTCATCAGGATTTTATCGCTGACTTTTCTGATACAAATACAATCGTGCCGGGAACCAGCGTCCAAATACCTTATCATGTTCCGATGGGAGTGAGCGCTCATATGGAAACATACGCCTGGAATTTTCCATTTGCCGACGCCTTTGTGATTTTCAACTATACTATTAATAATGTATGGGATGATACGCTTACTGATGTATATGTTGCCCTATGGGCAGATTTAGTTGTCAGAAATACAAATATTACACCACCACGTGTTGGATCGCCCTTTTACTTACACGCCGGTGTTGGTTATATCGATGATGACAGTACAAAAATAGTTTATTGCTATGATTATAACGGTGATCCCGGGTTTAGTGACAGTTATGTAGGAATCGCCTTATTGGGTGCCAATGCATTAAAAAATGACACTAAATATTATGGAAAAATGTATCACAACTGGTGGCTTTTCAGTGGCGGTGACGCTGATGAGGATCGTGCACCAAGTGATGAAGGATCTCGCTATCAACGGATGCGGGAATCAATTTCCGAAAACTATTTCCGCCAAAATGTTTTCCAATCTCCGGGAAACCGCATGAGCCTGATCTCAACCGGTCCGTTTGAAACTATAGCTCCTGATTCATCGATTAACGTTGTTTTTGCGCTTATTTGCGGAAAAAAATCCGGTGTAAATCCAAGCACAATTGATGATGATATTGCCAAACAAAATTTAATCGAAAATACACGCTGGGCATATCGAGCTTATAACGGTGAAGATTCAAATCGAAACGGAATACTGGATTATGCGGGTACTGATTCAACTGAAGATATTAATGGAAACGGAAAGCTGGATCGATATATTTTACCGACACCACCGGCAGCGCCATACGTAAAAGTCATTCCCGGAAATAAACAGGTAACTCTATTATGGGATGAAAGGGCGGAGGAATCGATTGATCTTATAACAAAAAAATCGGATTTCGAAGGATATCGTATTTACCGTTCTTTCGTTGGTGCAGACAGATCAAGCGAGGGAATTACCAGTAATATGGGACTTATTGCCGAATTTGATAACATCGACGGACTATTTTACGATACCGGTCTTGACAGCATCATTTTGCAGGAACCTGTTTCTGAAATTGTTACACTTGAAGGAATTAAAGATACAATCCATTATAAGTACCGTTATGTTGTCGACAATCTGCATAATGGCTGGCAATATGCTTTCAGTGTCACGGCATTTGACAGTGGTGATATAAAACTAAAACTCAAGAGCCTCGAGAGTAGTAAATTGCAAAACATGAATATTGTCAGTCCGGGGACACCTGTTAATGATGATATTGATGTAAACAAAGTAGGCGTTTATCCCAATCCATATCGTTCTAATGCCTTATGGGATGGCAGCTTTGAACGGGAGCGCAAGTTATTCTTTTACAATTTACCTGAAAATTGTGAAGTGAGAATTTACACTCTCGCCGGCGATATAGTTGATCGATTTATTCATCACGGCATGGAATATAACGGTTCCGATATTAAATGGTATGAGCAATTTTCCCTTGGTAATACGGTTTTTTCCGGCGGAGAACACGCCTGGGATCTCGTGTCAAAATATGATCAGGCTATTGCCACCGGTCTTTATATTTATACTGTAAAAGATTTGGATGACGGCAGCGTTTTTAAAGGTAAATTTTTAGTAATTAAATAATTGGGAGGCTAAAATGAAAAAACAACTTTCAAAAATGATTTTAATGATTGTCATCATAGTATTATCGTCAAATATGATGGCACAAGTTGCTGTGTATGATACGGTTTCAATTTATGACTTACAATATGTTACAAATCCTGATTCAGCACAGGAAACTATTTGGTTAGGGGACACAATTACTGTCAAAGGATTTATTAGACACGGACCACGTGAATTATGGATTGGCGCTCGCTGGGCGTGTCATGTCACCGAAAATTTAAATGATCCGCCGGATGCATGGTCAGGATTTTTCGTGCTCCAGAATGATACTACGGCAATTAACACTCTGTTCAGCTATGTTCAGGAAGGTGATGAAGTCTATTTTACGGGTGTATTAGACACATATACCGGCTTAACACAATTGGCTATATTAACTGATCCGGTTGTGCCTGTAACATTTGTTTCTTCCGGTAACCAATTACCAGGTCCGGTAACAGTAACTTTAGCTGATATTGTAACTCACGCCGATGGAGAACAGTGGGAAGCACAATATATCCGCATTGAAAACTGCACTATTACAAATAATGATTATTCCGGTGGACAGGCGGTGATTACCGACGGCACTGCAACCGGATACGTCGATGATTACTTTATGTATTTCAGGGCGCAAAACGACAACAACCTCCTGCCGTGGCCGGCAAATGGAACAACTATAAATATT
>JAHIOG010000019.1 GCA_018895675.1 bacterium | reverse complement strand
TATAGATAGGTCCAATATTTTCCAGTAAGCGCCCCAACTTGAGACTAACAACGTCGCGACAATATATACACACAACGCCTGAATCTAATGCATCATACCCAATCATATCAACATTGAGCATTGCAAGCAAATCTGTTCTTTCAATATTCTCCAAACAAAACATTTCTGAACCTGGTTCTCTAGCTTCTTCACAATCCCATAATATGTAATAGATTGTGTAAGCAGTTTCGATTTGACTTATTAGTCGGGCGGCTTCTAATACAGATGCAACTCCACTGGCATTGTCATCGGCACCAGGAGCGATTGAGAGATCCAAGTTCCCTGTAATAGAATCATAGTGTCCAGAAACTATAATTTTTTTATCAGGGTAATTTTTGCCCTCTTGGATACCGATGATATTACGTACCGTATCCACATCACGGAACAATAGAGTCTGTTCGATAACCTGAGGACAATATTGCTTAAGTATCTTTACAAGATATTTTGCTGCAATTCTGTGTCCCTTCGTTTCATGAAAGCTAGCAGTACTTGCACGGGTCTTTATTAAATAGGTACTGTCCCCAATTCTAACCGAATCCTCACCTGATAAAATACGTACATGCTTTACAAGAGAATCAAGAGATACCTGGTTGATGAGCGAATCAATCTGAGGATTGAATTCTTGTGCAAAGATAAACGTCAAAAAAAGAGAAAGAATTATAAGGAAAATAGGTGTTTTTTTCATGGCTCTCATCTCAATTTTCTTTTAAAACATCAGCGTGAAGACTTTCCTCATTATGTCTCTCCACTCTTTCCTGCTGTACTGAATATTATTTTACAGAAACTATGTATAAATGTCAAACATAATTTTACTCGTCATAATAGTCATTATACTCTATCGAATCGAAAATATACTGAAATATCGTGTTTGTGAACAGCATAGTTAAACTGTAAAAAACAGTTTATAAATCGAAATTATCATAATGAAATTTAAAATGATATTTATAGCGTTTACCCCAGAATTTCCAGTCGTGATCACCGCTAAATTCATTGTATTCGTGAGAAATGAACTGATCTCTCAGCTTTTGATGCAGCCACCTGCAATTACCGAGTTGTGTATCTTCTGTTCCCACTTCGATCAGCAAATCAACCGATCTGAAGCTATCATAAACAGGTTGATAACCGGAATAAGTTCCGGCGCTCAGAGATGAAGCCGAGCAAAACTTATTCGGGTTGTGACTGGAAATATAAACAGCGCCTTTGCCGCCGTTACTGATCCCGCAGATCGCACGATGATTTTTTGAAGGGATTGTATTAAAAGTCGTATCGACAATGTTGATAATTTCCAGTACATAGCTCATATACCATTTTGAGCTGTCATTTGGAATATCGACATACCAATTATAGTCGGCAGTGGCAGAAACAATCAGCATTCCATAATCATCAGCGGCTTTTTGCAGGTTCGCCCCTGAAGCCCAGGCATAGGCATCGGCGCCATAACCATTCAGCAGGTATAAAACCGGAAAAGGTCCATCATGTTCTTTGGGTTTATTGACCAGAAATACGGTTTGCTCTTTGAGGTATTTGCTGATGAAATACATATCAATCACATCGATATTTGTGCTATCATCTTCACAGCCGATCATCATGAACAGTGCAATCAAAACAATGAATATTTTCACCGATCTCATTTCAATCCAATTCTCATTTTACCTGTAAAATATAATTGATGATTGCGTAAAAAGTAATTTATTGTGACATCTCGCCTATAGCAAAGTATAGATTATCTATTTTTCTCCTACTCGCGTTGCTCTGATTAACAGATAAGCTAAAAAACTGAAAAACAGCAAACCAAGCGGTATTGTCAAAGGATCGGCCCAGTTTTCTGAAAGTAAATGTGGTCTTGCTTTTAGTATTACCAACAATCCAACGAGAATTCCCATCAAGCCGTCGCCGCCTACAAGTCCGGAGCCAAAAAGTATCCCCGCTTCGCGTCGTTTATCTTTCAACTCTTTATTATCTCCACAGCGTTCTTCAATCATTTTTCTAATAGTACCACCGATAAAAATAGGTACCATAGTTGAAACGGGGAGATATACACCAACAGCAAAAGCCAAGGAGGGAATCCGAATTACAAAATGGACAAAAAGAGTAATTCCAACTCCGATAAATACGAGAGTCCAGGGAATATTATGGCTGATCAATCCATCAATTATCATTTTCATCATACTGGCTTGCGGAGCAGGCAACTCTGGGGAACCGAAGCCGTGCGCTTTACCCAGAATTAGTACACTACCCGCTACAAAAAACGCCGTAGTGAGAACACCTATCAGTTCGCCTATCTGTTGTTTACGAGGAGTGGCTCCGATGAGAAATCCCGCTTTTAAATCCTGTGATGTATCACCGGCTATTGATGCGGCTACTCCGACAATTCCACCAATTGTGATAACGGCAATTTTGGCTTCTAACCCTTTAAAACCTAAGCCCATGAAAATAAGACTGGTGAAAATAAGCGTAGCTATTACCATTCCGGAAGTAGGATTGGATGTTACTCCGACTAAACCGACGATTCTTGCAGATACCGTAACAAAGAAAAATGCAAAAACGGTGGCAAGTAGAGCAGCAAGTAATCTGACAAAAAATGAACCAGAAAAATCAAAGATAGTTGGAATGATTGCAATAAATAGAGCTGTAATACCGACTCCGATAAACACAACTTTTAAAGAAAGATCATCATCAGTTCTATCCACTTCTTTTCCTGCTTTAGCCTCTTTAATATGTTGAATACCAATTTTGAAGGATGACACAATAGTCGGGATTGATTTAATAAGAGTAATGAACCCGGCAGTAGCAACAGCGCCTGCGCCAATATATCTGATATAAGTCGTCCATATTTCATGCGGATCCATATCGGTGATCAATTTAACGGTGGCTGGAAAAATTGGATGTGCGACGGCATCGCCATAATAAGCTAGCGCCGGAATCATAACGAGCCAGGATAATAATCCGCCCGCTACCATGATCAAACCGATCCTAAATCCTAATATATAACCAACACCGAGCAGCGCCGGCTGAGTATTCATTCCGATCATTCCTTTTTTCAATAAAGGGATTTTGATCCAGATTATACCCTTGAAAAGGTGCACTATTCTAATCAGAAAAGTATATACAAAGCCTATTCCCAGTCCGGCAAAGACATTTTTAGCGCTGGCGCCACCGGCGTCGGCGGCAACTAAAACTTCAGCGGAACCGATGCCTTCCGGATAGGGAAGTTTGCCATGTTCATTTTTTATCAGAAAACGTCTGAGAGGTATCATAAATAAAACACCGATTATTCCACCGGCTAAACCGATAAGAGTAATCTTAAGAAGACTAGGGTTTTGACCCCACATAATTAGCGCCGGTATAGTAAAAATAATACCTGATGCCAGCGAAGAGCTTGCCGAGCCGGTCGTCTTGGTTATATTATTTTCCAGAATTGATGTCTTTCCGGTCCAACGCTGGAAAATTTTGGCAACTGCGACGGTTAACACAGCCAGGGGAATTGCAGTTGAGATAGTAAGACCGGACACCAACCCGAGATAGGCATTTGCCATTCCAAATAGAATTCCAAAAAACGAACCATAAACCAGAGATTTCAACGTCAATTCGGTCATCGATTCAGTTATTGGTATATAGGGTTGATATTGATCACCGGGAATTTCTTCATAAGCTTCCGGCGGTAGCCCTGTTCTTTGCTGACTCATTTGTTGCTCCTTTTAATCATTGACAATAAAATAAACAGTAATATCAAAATAAAAGAGGAAGAATTCAAGCAGGAAAGTTCCGTCTGCAGGTTTCAATTTATCATCAATTTCCATCGAATGAATTCAATGATTATTATTATTATTTAAAATTGAGTGTAATGGATAAAAATCGTTGCTGACTTTATAAAATGTCATTGATAGTTGACAACCATAGTGAATTTCCACGGGGCATTCTAATTAGTGTCTGTCCGTAATGACGGTTTTTTCGATAAATGGAAACTTGACTTATCCGGCAGTTGCCGGATGAGTTAAGTTGACTTATTTCAAGGAGTTATAAAACTTAAGTCAAGTCAGCTAAAGCAAACTTAACTCAAGTTTTCATAGTTTACGGACAGACTCTAATTAATTGTGTCAGGCTTCTTTAACACCGATTCCCGGTTTATCATTGACAACCACGTGACCGTCAACAAGCGTGGCACCGATATACGGGTCATTACTGATCAACAGGTTTCCGTCCAGATCGGCATAGTCGATCAGCGAGCACAATTGAGCGGCGGCAGTAATTGCTACCGAACTTTCGATCATGCAGCCGATCATGATTTTCATACCGAGTGACTTTGCCAGCCAGATCATGCGCAGGGCTTCCTGTAAACCGCCTGATTTCATAATTTTTATGTTAATTCCATCGTAAGCTTCGGCTAATTTGGGAATGTCTGCGGTGGACTTTACGGCTTCATCGGCGATTATCGGAATCGGCGACCGATCGCGCAGCCAGCGGGTTTCTTCCAGCATATGAGAGGGCATGGGTTGCTCGATAAATTCAATCCCGTTTTTCACCAGCCATTCGATTTTTCTGATGGCGACTTCTTTATCAGTCCAGCCTTCGTTGGCATCCACACGAATAGGCTTATCGGGCGCTACGGAGCGCACAGCTCTAATAAATTCTTCATCGTTCGGTTTTCCAACCTTGACTTTCAGGATTTTATAAGGTTCCGCTTCTTTTGTTTTTTGTGCCATCACTTCCGGAGTATCGATGCCGATTGAAAATGAGGTTAACGGCGATTTCTCCGGGTCCAGACCCCACATTTTATAAAGTGGGATATTCAGCGCTTTTCCAACCCAGTCCATCAGGGCGATATCCAGAGCCGCTTTCCCGGCTGTTTGTCCTTTGCATAGATTCTGAATATCATATCCCAATTGAACAAATTCAAAAGGATCGGCATCGGCGAACAGCGGAATCGCTTTCTTGATTACTTCAATTGTCGATTCCGGGGTTTCATCATACCGGACGTTTGGCGCGGCTTCGCCAATCCCAACAATTCCATCTTTTTCCAATTTCACAAATACATCTTGTTTAAAATTGCTGGAATTCCGGGCGATAGTCCAGGTATGCCGTAAATTTAATTGCTTGATCTCATAGCTTACTTTCATGCCGCTTCCTTTCGTAAATTTTCTCTTTGAACAGGCAATGCCGCTTAATCCTGTTGATACGCCTGCCGCTATTGTAGCAAATCCAACCGTTTTGAAAAAATCCCTCCGTTTCATGCTGAAACACTCCGTCATTTTATTTCAATTGCATGAAAATTTACACAGCATTTGAGTTTTACACAAGTTCACATGCAATATCTTGTACTGATAAACGGAAGCTGTTATATTTCCACTTAATATTATGATCAAAATAAATTAATAACCGCTGTACTATATCGTAAAAAAGGGATCAAAGATTGAAACTATCAAAATTCAAAGCGCCGAATACTTACTTCCTGATTTTCTCGATCATTGTTGTTACCGCTGTCTTGACCTGGATCATTCCCAGCGGCGAATACAATCGAAGCGCCAAGAATGGTCGTGAAGTCGTAGTAGCCGGTTCTTTTCATTCCGTTGAAAGCAATCCCCAGGGAATTGGCGCGATCCTGATGGCGCCCATACGAGGGTTCACAAATAAAAGCGCCGCTCTGATCGTCGGCTTTGTCCTGATTGTCGGCGGCGTGTTTGCGATTTTAGCAAAAACGAGGGCAATCGACGCCGCCATTATGGCTGTAGCCAAAGCCCATGATAAATCTCCAATAATTGAAATACTTTATATACCAATTTTTATGGTAATATTTTCGCTGGGCGGCGGCAGTTTCGGGATGGGTGAAGAGGTCATTCCTTTTATTCTGATCTTTGTGCCCCTCACTCTCGCGCTGGGATATGACTCTATTGTTGGTGTTGCGATCCCCTTTGTTCCCGCCGGGGCAGGATTTGCCGGTGCGTTCCTGAACCCGTTCACCATTGGAATTGCTCAGCAAATTGCCGATCTGCCACTGTTTTCGGGAATCGGGTATCGTATCATTTCATGGATTATCTGCACAGCCGTTGCCATTACCTTTGTGATGATGTACGCTGCAAAAATTAAAAAGCGCCCTGAAAAGAGCCTGACATTCGATATGGATGAAGAAAAACGTAAAAATCTCCATATCGGTGATTTAGAAAATTTCAAAGGCATTTCAAAACGTCACAAACTGGCGCTCTGGACATTTGCATTGGGCATGGTAGGAATGGTAATCGGCGTTCTAAAATATCAGTGGTATATAGAAGAGATATGCGCCGTTTTTTTCCTGACCGGTATTCTTGTAGGAATTGTCGGCAGATTATCAATTAAAGAATTTACCGACGCTTTTATATCCGGAGCCCGGGATATGGTCGGCACTGCATTAATAATTGTTCTTGCTCGTGGTATTTTGATTATAGCTGAAGATGGTAGAATTATCGATACGATGCTATATGGTCTCGCCAGTTCAATTAAGAATCTCCATCCTATTATTTCCTCCCAGGCAATGTTTGTGATTCATTCAATCATCAATTTTTTCGTACCTTCCGGCAGCGCTAAAGCCGCTCTTACAATGCCTATCATGATTCCGCTGGCTGATATTGTCGGCGTTACACGCCAGACAGCCGTGTTAGCCTTTCAGTTTGGAGATGGTTTCAGTAATATGATCGTGCCTACTTCCGCCATCACAATGGGCGTCTTAACTCTGTCGGGAATTTCATGGGAAAAATGGGCAAGATGGATCATTCCGCTGGAAATTATCTTTTTAATCGTCGGCTTTATCCTGCTAATCCCACCGTTTATTATGGGGTGGTAACATATGAAATACTGCGACCTGCATTGTGAATATGCCGAATTTCCTGAGAAGTTATCCGACGGTTCCCTCTCCTGCCGGACCTTTATCGGACTCTACTGCAAGAAGTTAAAACGTATTGTTCCCAAGAACGGCAGATGTATAGTTGAGTTGGAAAGTGATTCTGCAAAAGATCAAGATGTCAGCGCCACCCCGAGCGCTAATAAATAACCGTCATTCAGTCTCTATATAAATTCATGTTCCGTTATTTTTTTACAAGCTCATATCGAATTATCGTGCGATATTTTTTCGGATTACCTTTAAAGAACATTCCGGGACCTTTCAGATATTCCTCTTCATGATCGCCGCTGATTTCATAACCACGTTCACTGATGAATGCTTTTAACTTCTCAATTGTCGGCGTCTCATCCATATAGGCGCCGATATGTAAAATCTCTGTTACATCGCACCCATACCAGGTTTCAATCCGGGCGTTAGGTGAGACACTTTTGAGTTCAGGTAATTGATCAACGGATTCGGGTATCGGAATTGCGTATAATCCAACCCATTCATCTACCGGTGTATCAATTGATAATGACCAACGTGCCCGCGGCGGCGCCATTTGAATATCTCTAAATTGTTTTTTCAATGTAAAAAACGTTTTGAATAATTGCTTATACGCTTCTTTACCAACTACATTCGGGTCGCCTTTCATTTCAACGACAAGCATCGTTTGAGCTTGTTTATAGACTATTTGAGGCTGAACCAAATAATCAAATTCACTCAAATCTCTCTGGCAGGAAAAAAGTAAGAAAACCGCAAATATGAAAAATAAAATCCGTTTCATCTTCTCCTCCTTATAATTCCGTTATATATTTTAGTCCCTTACTAGATTTTCTTGTTTTTTTTGTAAAAGTTTTTTGCATGATAAATGATCATTATTCAAATCAGATACTTGATACTTGTTACTGGATATTGGTTGCTGATACTGGAAAAAAAACAATTATTAATTATCAAGTATCCAGTAACCAGAATCGCCTGGACTGGAACTACCTATTCATTTTTCACTTTTAACTCTTTTTCTTTTTGGCTCTGGTTTATCCAGGTTAGGTTCATAACGCAAGACAAATCCCTGCACAATCCGGGAGCCTTTCATCCCATCTCTAAATCCCCGCAAGGGGATTAACATGAATAACATCCGGTAAAACCGGTTGACATAAATAACGCAAAATCCCACTAACCCAGTCCCGAGGGATCCCGATGGGGAAGGGCTTAAATCAATCCGGTCAAGTGCTTTAAATGCCGACCGGGTATTTTTCATTTTTTCATAAAACTTTTGACACTACCATTCCGGCGCCTACGTTCCAGTGTTGACACCGATTTGTTTCTTATATTATTATCACCCTAAAACAAAATAAAAACCAGTTAGTAGTGCCATGACCCAAATATAATCGGTTTATTTATGGCAATAAAGATATTTCCATTGAAAAAATATTCTGACTCATTTAGTCCTCTTTGGGATAGATCCAGTCTATCCGATTGAATTCTGTGAATTGAAAATTTTTTTTTAAACCCTTTCCTTTTCGATTTTAAAACACTTAAATTTCTAAAGTTTTTAGGGAATTGTAGAGGGAATATGCGCATCGGCATCAGACGTGAAGACAAAAACCAATGGGAAGCCCGTGTTCCGTTAATACCGGATCATATTCGGGATTTACGGGATCATTTCGCTGTTGAATTTTTTATTCAACCATCGACAATAAGAGCATTTTCAGATGAGGAATACAGGAGCACAGGCGCTGTAGTGCAGGAAGACTTGTCAAATTGCGATATTGTGTTCGCCGTTAAAGAAATACCCGTTGAGTTTTTCCTTCCTGGCAAAAAATATGTATTCTTCTCACATACGATCAAAGGTCAATTCTACAACATGCCCTTACTCAAGCGCATGGTTGATCTCAAAACCACACTCATCGATTATGAAAAAATTGTCGATAATCGGGACAGGCGGCTGGTTTTCTTCGGCAGATTTGCCGGTATTGCCGGAATGATCGATTCTTTCTGGGCATTAAGCAGCCGGTTAACCAATGAAGTTCATCATACAATTTTCAGTAACTTAAAACAGGCATTAAACTATCCCAGCCTCGAAGCGGCAAAAGATGCGTACAGGAAAAAGGGGAAACAGTTGACTGCTGAGGGTCTTCCGGATACGCTGAGTCCAATGATCTTCGGGTTCGCCGGGTATGGAAATGTATCCAGAGGGGCGCAGGAGATGTTCGATCTGTTTCCCTTCATTGAACTCAAACCGGAAGAACTCGAATCATTTTATAAAGAAAAAAATTATTCCCGTCATCATCTGTATAAAGTTGTTTTCAAAGAAGAGCATCTGGCTCAGCCCAAAGATCCGAATTCTAAATTTGATCTTCAGGATTATTATATTCATCCTGAAAAATATGAATCAAAATTCGAACGATATTTGCCCTATTTATCGGTACTGATTAATGCGATTTACTGGAATACAATGTATCCAAAACTGGTCACCCGGAAATATCTGAAAGAGCGCTACGAATCCGGGGCTGGTCTTCCTCTCAAAGTCATCGGCGATATTACCTGTGATATTGACGGTTCCATCGAGTGCAATCTCAAAGAAACCGATTCGGGAAACCCGGTTTATGTTTATGATCCAATTAAAGAGGATATTCAGTACGGTACGGAAGGAAATGGACCGGTTGTTCTGGCGGTTGACAATTTACCATGTGAACTCCCAAAGGAATCCTCGACTGTTTTCAGCAACGTGTTAAAGGATTTTATCCCCGTGTTAGTGAAAACCGATTTTGTACAAAACTTTGAAGCAGTCAATCTGCCGCCGGAATTCAAAAAAGCGACTATTTTATATAATGGCGAGTTTACTCCTGATTTTATCTATATGCGAGATTTTATAAAGAACCCGGACAAGCCCCCGAAGGGGCAAGCAGAGCCAAAAAGTAAGTAATGATCAATAAGAGTAATAAGATAAGCGCTATACTCACAAAATCGATGCTGGATGTTGAGCGAAGCGAAATCCCGATTTATCGGGGCTGGATGATACAATTTTTCTTTACAAAAATAGCAGTAATTTTTTAAAAACTAAGGGAGAGAGAGTATGAAAAATGTTTTGGTTTTGGGAGCAGGACTGGTTTCACGACCGCTGGTCAGGTATCTGTTAGACGTTCCTGAATTTCATGTTAAGGTTGCCAGTAGAACTGCCAGCAAAGCGGTTAAGTTAATCGACGGACATCCCCGTGGCGAAGCCCGGGCGCTGAATGTCAGAGACGACGCCCAGCTGGAAGAACTGGTAAAAGAGTGCGATCTGGCAATCAGTTTGTTGCCTTATATCTATCACGTTAAGGTTGCCGAACTGTGCATCAAGTACAAGAAAAACATGGTAACGACCTCTTACATCAGCGATGCGATGAAAGCGCTGGATCAGAGAGCCAAAGACGCCGGTATTATTATTCTGAATGAGATCGGTGTTGATCCCGGTATTGACCACATGTCTGCAATGCGCATAATTCACGCGGTGGAAAACAGCGGCGGCAAAGTTATCAGTTTCCGCTCATATTGCGGTGGATTACCGGCGCCGGAAGCCAATGATAATCCCTATGGATACAAATTCAGCTGGAGTCCCCGCGGCGTCTTAATGGCAGGTCGCAATGATGCCAAGTATATGAAAGGGGGAAAAATCGTTGAGATCGATGGTAAAGATCTTTTCAGAAATCACTGGTCGCTTCATATCGAAGGCGAACCGGAATATGAGACCTATCCCAACCGCAATTCTATTCCCTATATTGAGACCTACGGATTAAATGATGTTAAAACCATGTTTCGCGGCACTATCCGCAACACCGGCTGGTGTAAAACATTGATCTGCATCGTTCGTCTTGGCGTTCTCGATGAGACCGAACGCAATGATCTAAAAGGTCTTTCATACGACGATCTTACCCGCTGCCTCGTCAATGCACAGAAAGGTATCAGCACCCGTGAAGCCACAAAAATATTCCTCGGCGAGGATTCTTCCGAAGAAGTTCTCGATCGCCTGGAATGGCTGGGACTTTTCAGCAGCGATCCGCTTCCGGAAGAAAATACATATATAGATATTATGACAGCACGCTTCCTCGAAAAAATGCCCTATAAAGAGGGCGAACGCGACATGATCGTGCTCTATCACGACTTTTTAGCCGAGTGGACCGACAAGAAAAAACGCATCACCTCAACACTCGTTGATTACGGTATTCCCCATGGTGATTCCTCAATGTCAAGAACCGTCAGTCTGCCGGCGGCGATTGCTACAAAGATGATACTAAAGGGGAAAATTGATGTCACTGGTGTTCATACTCCTGTGTTGCCGGAAATTTATAATCCTGTTTTAGATGAACTGGAAACTATGGACATCGTCTGCAAAGAGAAAGAATACGCTTTATAAACAACTTTTTTAAATGGTATCAGAAACCGTCCGGGTTGAATAATCCGGACGGTTTTAATAATAACCATCATGTCTTACTCGTTACAAAGCCCCAGCTTTGTAACAAAAATTACATCTTTCGCCAATATTCTATTTTGTAAGAGCAATCAGAACATCTGATGAAACATTATACCTCCGAATTCTACCAGCTCGCTCAAACGATACAAATCTTGCTTTTAACAAATGGGAAAGCAATCTTGAAAGATTTGGTAAAGATAAGCTTATCTTACTGCTAAGGATAGATGGTGAAATTCCCGGATTTTCAGCGATTTCCTCCAATACCATTTTTTCTCTTCTTGTAATATTATTCTGTCTTAGTTTATCTTCAACTTCTCTTTTAATTATAGGTAATGCAATATCAGTAGTAATTTGCTCTATTAATAGATTATCTGAGACTGAATGAATCAACCTTGTTGAGAATCCAAATATTTGACGTATCCTTCCATTCGTAGCGTG
>JAHIOG010000198.1 GCA_018895675.1 bacterium | reverse complement strand
ACCGAGAACAGTCTTTGGCATATACCAGGGCTGATAGCGGTACACCCAGTTTGTGTCGCGTTCCAGCGGGTATTTCAAAACATAGACTGGCGGATCTTCGTAATAAATATCCAATGTGGAACTGATTCTGACAAGTCTGGAACTCATTACTCTTTTCAGATGATTCGGCATCAACGGTTCAAAAAGAGGCATTTTCACAATGACCGGCTTTGGACTAGCGATCAGGTAAGGATTTTGGTAACCCAGCAGAAAAAGTCCGGTGTCCCGGTCCTGGTAGTAGTACAATCCGACAATAATCGTGCTATCCTCCCAGGCCTGCTCCATTAACTGGACGGTTTCGATACTGTCTAATATTGTCGTCTCCTGGACAACGATTATCGAGCAGCTGTCATGCCCGGAAAAAACCGCAATCGCGCTGTCTGACAGCGTGGAATCAGGATAATAATAACTGATCCATTCCCGGCGGTATTCCCAGCGATTGCCAATAGAGAGTGGATAGCGGAATGGCTCATCAACGGTGTCGGTGTTATCGTCGCAACCGATGATGAAGAGGGTTAAAATTGAGAGAAAAATAACATTTCTAATTGTCTTTGTCACTTTTTAAATCCTTAATTTTTGTCATTGCCGATGCAATTAATCCTGTAGGAACAGCAATGATTCTTTGACCAATTATAAAGCGGTCATATAGTCTCTGCTGTTGATACATACTATTTGAAAACATTATACGGAAAATTGGAAAAAGCTGCAAGGATTTCGATCTTCGTTAAATATACAGAATAGAATAGTATGGAAACTTAGGACTTTTATCAGGATATTTAGGCCTTATAAGAAAACGTAAAATATTCACCATGAAAGAGACCTATTTTTTACCGGAAACTATACATCAAACCGCAATTGAAATGCGACGGTTGTCCGTCAATTCACGACGTCACCGGAACCGGTGCTTCAGGCCCGGCGAAGCGGCCCTGCTGGTTCTGGATATGCAGAACTATTTTTTCGAACCGAAATTCCAAGCGTTTATTCCCAGCGGGTCGGCCATTTTGGAGAATATTAAGCGCCTGATCTCGGCTTTCAATCAACACCGGCGTCCGGTAATATTCACACGCCATATCAATAGCGATGAAAATGTCGGAATGATGGCGAGGTGGTGGGGTGATATGATTCGCGAGTCAACTGAGGAGGCGGAACTGATTGCAGCCCTTAAACCGATGGCTGAAATGCTGATAGAAAAATGCCAGTACGATGCGTTTTATAAGACCGATATAGTGAATATTCTGGAAGCGTGGAATGTGCGGCAGCTGGTCATCAGCGGTGTGATGACCCATCTCTGTTGTGAAACGACGGCCCGGTCGGCGTTTATGCAGGGATTCGAAGTGTATTTTCCGGTCGATGCCACGGCTACTTACAACCGGCGATTGCATGAGGCGGCCCTGTTGACTCTCGGGCACGGTTTTGCAGAGATACCGACGGTAGCCGAAATTCTGGAACTGATGGAAACAGACTAAAATGGATTATGAGGTAATTATCATTGGGGCCGGACCGGCCGGGATCAGCGCCGCGCTGCAGTTGAAACGGTATGACATTCCGGCCCTTTTAATTGAGAAAGATCGAATCGGCGGACTGTTGCTGAATGCCGGGCTGGTACCGATATAAATGGCATGTTTACCGGATTTCGCAATACGCTGCGCATCATCGGCAGTCAGAGCCAGCTCGGCACGATCGCTGTTGGATTCGATGGCGTCATGAATCGCCTGAATTGTCCGGTTAACCTTGTCGTTTGCCTTCCGGCGTTCGCGGTCCCTGACCAACCCAGGCAGCAAAGAAAACAGCATCCAGTTCACCTTCCTTCATACGCGGCAGATCGACTTTTCCATCCCAGAGGCTTCCGTCGAGATTCTGACTGATGTCGGCATCCCTGCGCAGCATGTCCATGGGAGTATCGGTATGTGAATCCAGGGTCAGAACCTGTCGGTGAATCCGGTCAGCCCGCCAATCTAAAAAAGCATCTGATGAACATTGCAGTATCGAGATTGACAGGAATAGAAATAAGAAGTATAGCCTTTTTGTCATGTCAATTTCTCCTCAAGGCTACAAAGTTAGAAAGATTTTGTGAAAATGGAATGAAAATTAAGAGTGTTTTATAAAATGGTGGATCTGACGTATTTGCGATTGCCGGATGAGTCGGTAGTTGCGGGGAATTCTGAGTTTTCACATTATCTGTAACCACGTCTGATGAAGCAATGAAAGAATGGTATTAAGCCTTTTTAGATATTGCCGATTTATTCGAGTCTTAATGAATTTCGGAGAAAATTATGCCTAACAATGAAAAAAAGGTGTAAATTCAGCCGATAGCTTTTTGTGATTGTAAAAGGTTAGTTGAAAATGAGAGAAAGACGAATTGCACGCGAAGTAGCCTTACAGGCGATATACGCTCAGGAAATGTCAGAGGATAATGTTAAAGTCGTCGAAACCAGTATTATTGACAACTCTGAAGAACTTCCGGAAGAATTGAAACCCTTTGCTCGTGAAATCTTTGAATCCACAGTTCTCCATAAGGACGAGTTAGATAGTTATATCAAAGCCAAATCTGAAAATTGGGATTTCGATCGGATTGCCATCATTGACCGGTTGATCATTCGAATGGCAATCTGCGAATTTCTGTATTTTGAAGATATACCGCCAAAGGTTTCGATTTCAGAGGCAATTGAGATCGCTAAAAAATATTCCACCGACGACAGCAGTGCGTTCGTAAACGGGATTCTCGATGCAGTTCTTCACATGATAACAGATCAGGCTTCCGATAAGCAATAACACTTGCCTGATTATCATGGTGTTTACCTGCCATATCCGGTTGTTAGTAGCAATATAATAGAAATGGAGAAATAAAATTGCCGATAATATCCAGATTTTTTGGAATTATTATAAGGATGTTCTACGATGAACATAATCCGCCCCATTTTCATGCTGAATACCAAGGGAAGAAAGCTGTGTTTGATTTTATGGGAAATATAATCAAAGGAAGTTTATCTTCAAGAACTGCTACAAAACTTGTTAGGGAGTGGATTGATTTTCATGTTGCTGAACTTGAAACTGATTGGGAATTAGCGCGAGAAGGTAAAGAAATTAAATGGATCAAACCACTAGATTAAGGATTGAAAAATGTGGGATATGAATGATGTAACTGAGATTAAATACGAAAAAAATTACATTTATCATATACTATTTGATGATGGGTCAAATGGATATGTTGATTTTTCAGAGTATATAAGTAAAGGACCTGTATTTGCCCCATTACGAGACATTGACTTTTTTAAAAAAGCCATTGTAGATGGTGGTACAATATCTTGGCCAAATGGAGCAGATGTTGCACCTGAAACTTTGTACGAAAAAATTGCTAACAAATCGTTGCAGTAGACGCAGTAAACTGCGCTGCTGAACTCAAACGATAGGTGTTAGATTTCCGGAAAGTACATATTAGACCATTTGCATATTTAATTGTGATGTAGTAAAGTTAAATGCTTGAGAAAAATTGGAGGAAAATGGGTATTGGATCGTTTTTAACATCTGTTTTTGGGACTGCTTCCGACAGGGAAATAAAGAAAATCCGTCCTCTTGTCGAAGAGATTAATGGCATTTATGAAACTCTCAAAAATATCCCTATAGAACGATTACGTGAACGCACCGAAGAGTTTAAAGCCATGATCAGAGACGCCCGCGAGTCAGCTGAAGAAGAGGCGGAAAAATCAAACCTGCCCCGCGATGAGAAGCGCAAAATGGTTATTAAAGCGGAACAGGATGTTCTGGACGAGATTCTGCCGGAAGCCTTTGCCATGGTGAAAGAAGTATGCCGGCGCTTTGTTGGGGAGGAATGGAATATTGTCGGTCAGAAAATTCGCTGGGAGATGATTCCTTATGATGTTCAGCTCATCGGAGGTATTGTTCTGCATCAGGGTAAAATCGCCGAAATGAAAACCGGTGAGGGCAAAACCCTTGTAGCTACAATGCCGGTGTATTTAAATGCTCTTACCGGTCACGGCGTTCATTTAGTCACGGTAAATGATTACCTGGCACAGCGCGATGGCGAATGGATGGGGCGAATTTATACGGAACTTGGTTTGACAGTAGGATGTATCCTGAACAGTATGGACAACGAAGAACGCAAGGAGATGTACAGCCGGGATATTACCTACGGTACCAATAATGAATTTGGATTTGATTATTTGCGGGACAATATGGCAATCGCCGCAGAGGATCAGGTTCAACGTGAATACTTTTACTGTATCGTCGATGAAGTTGATAATATTTTAATAGATGAAGCCCGTACGCCGCTGATCATTTCCGGTCCGGTTTCCAGCTCACGACATGAAAAGTATGATAAATTTAATCCTGCAATAGCCAGCCTGGTACGTTATCAACGTGACAATGTCACGCAGATGCTGTCCCAATTTCCCGATGATATTGGTAAAATCAGCAAACCCGATGAAATGGCGCGGAAATTCTATGTTGCTTCGCAGGGTATGCCGAAAAACCGGCGTCTGCGGAAGTTACTTGAAGACCCGGGGTATCAGCGGTTGTTACAATCCGGGGAACGAGAATTTTTATTGCTGACCAATTCTAAAACCGGACAGTCGATCAGTCAGGACGAATTTTTTGAAGACCTTTACTATTTCGTTGAGGAGAAACAGCATAATATTACCCTTACACCGAAGGGTGAAGAGAAGCTTGCCACATTACTTGGAGTGCATGTAGATGAACTGGTCATTCCGGATCTTGCCGACGAATTGGTCAAAATTGATTTAGATGATACTTTGTCTGATGCAGAGAAGGAAAAGAAGAAAGTAGAACTGGATCAGGTTTATTCTGAAGTGTCTGACCGTTTTCATAATATTTCCCAGTTGCTGAGAGCCTATACATTATTTGAGAAAGATGTGGAGTATGTCGTCCAGGATGGTAAAGTGCTGATCGTTGATGAGTTTACCGGGCGTATTCTGCCGGGGCGCCGCTATAGCGACGGGCTTCACCAGGCGATCGAAGCCAAAGAAAAAGTCAGAGTAGAGGCGGAAACCCAGACCTTTGCCACGATTACCATTCAGAATTATTTCCGTATGTATGATAAACTTGCCGGTATGACCGGCACTGCATTGACGGAAGCCGCCGAATTTACAGATATTTACAAACTGGGTGTTGTCGCTATTCCTACAAATGAATCCTGTGTGCGTGATGACCATGAAGATCAGGTTTATAAAACTCGGAGGGAGAAATACAACGCTATCATAGCCGAAATCGAGGAAGCGTACCATCGCGGTCAACCTGTCCTCGTCGGTACGATTAGTGTGGAAGTTTCCGAAACAATCAGCCGGATGCTGAAGCGGCGGGGTCTTACTCATAATGTATTGAATGCCAAACAACACCAGCGGGAAGCGGAGATTGTTACCCGTGCCGGTGAAAAATCCGCAATAACGATTGCAACGAACATGGCTGGTCGCGGAACCGATATTAAACTCGGCGAGGGAGTCCTGGAAGCCGGCGGTCTTTACATAATTGGTACCGAACGGCATGAATCCCGACGTATTGACCTGCAGTTACGTGGTCGAAGCGGTCGCCAGGGCGATGCCGGAGCGTCGCGCTTTTTTCTTTCCCTAGAAGATGATTTAATGCGCTTATTTAATTCTGAGCGAATTGCTTCAATCATGGATAAAATGGGGATTGAAGAAGGACAGGTTATTACTCATTCAATGGTGACCCGCTCAATCGAGAGGGCGCAGAAAAAGGTGGAAGGGCGGAATTTCAGTATTCGTAAACATCTGCTTGAATATGATGACGTGATGAACCAGCAGCGTGTGATTATTTACGATCGCCGCAATTATGCTCTGAAAGAAGAGAATATAAAGGATGAAATTTTTGAGAATTTGGATGAGTGGGTTGAGGGGCTGATCGAAGAATATACTGATCCGAAAATGCTCCCTGAGGAGTGGGACTGGGATGATCTGAGAGGAGAACTTAACAATACACTTGGAATCGATATTTACCTTAATGAACTGTCCGATGCGTCTGAAAGCAATTTAATGAAAGAAATTGTCCGTCGTGCAGTTGATTATTATTCCCAAAAAGAACGTTACATGGGCGAAGAACAGCTCCGCTTTCTGGAAAAATTTGTCACACTGCGAACCATTGACGATAAATGGCGGGATCATTTATACGCTATGGACCAGCTGAAAGAGGGAATCAACTGGCGCGCCTACGGTCAGAAAGATCCGTTACTGGAGTACAAAGGTGAAGCCTATCGAGCCTTTGTGAGGGTAATTGATGAAATAAATAAACAGACCATTAAAATGTGTTTTCGGGCGCAATTTGGCGGACCACAGGTCGAGCAGCGACAAGTTCGGCGTCCCCAGCCCTTCCGAATGGTGCATCAGGATGCGATGGGCATGGGATTAGCGCCCGGCGCCCGGGATGAGGCGTCCGAAAGACCTTTGTCGTCCGGTGATAATCGCCCCCGTAAGCAGAGACCGGTTCATGCCGGACCAAAAGTCGGGCGTAATGATCCCTGCCCTTGCGGAAGCGGGAAAAAATACAAAAAATGTCATGGCGCCAATGCATAAGATCAGCCAAATATTATTTTTTGGGATATACACAGTGTTAATTCTGATTACTTTGGTGTATGGAGCATTGAGTAGTGATTGGAATAGTGACAATGCAAGCTATGCACATCTCTATATGGTAAATGCTACTGCGCTTCCCGGAGATACGTTAACGGTTCCGGTTATTCTGTCCAATGCCGATAGCGTCGCGGGTTTTCAGTTCAATCTATTACCGGCATCGTCAGGAATCGATATTATTTCTATTGAATCGGGTGAACGTATTGAATCTTTGCATGGCTGGAGTGTGTTTTCGAGGCGACTGTATGACGGCACCTATAAAGTCATCGGTTTTGACCTGGATGGCGTCGGAATTGGAGCCGGGAGCGGAGCGATAGTCACCCTTGAAATGGTAATTCGGGATGATATACCTCACGGGATTTTTAGAATCGATTTTTCACATCAGGTTTTATCCGACAATTTCGGGAATATTGCACCTTCATATGTTGACAATGGATATGTCTCCATAACCGATAAAGATGTTGTTTTTACCTGCCTGCCGGACACTCTCAGTAACCGTGACGTAGATAAAAACATTTCAATTCTAATGTCAAACAGTACTGACGTTGCCGGCTTTCAATTTGACCTGGTGGATTCGGCGGATATTTTTCAAGTGAGTGATGTACATAATCCATTTGGTACTGACTGGGATATACAATTTAATGAACTCGGCGATGGAACAGTCAGAATTTT
>JAHIOG010000197.1 GCA_018895675.1 bacterium | reverse complement strand
CAATCCATAAACGTTATATCCTAATTCTTCTTTTGTTTTTCGTGATAATCCTTTATCGCAGCTTCCAGGGCTTCTTCGGCAAGGTTTGAACAATGCATTTTTACCGGCGGCAAGCCATCCAAAGCCTCGGCAACGACTTTATTGGTAATCTGCCGGGCTTCTTCAATTGTTTTCCCGACTACTAATTCCGTCGCCATTGAGCTGGTGGCAATAGCAGCGCCACATCCGAAGGTTTTGAATTTGGCGTCGACAATTATGTCATCTTTTACTTTAATATACATCTCCATGACATCACCGCACATCGGATTTCCCACATGTCCGATTCCATCGGGATTTTCAATTTCGCCGACATTGCGGGGATTTCTGAAATGATCCATCACTTTTTCGCTGTACTGTTCCAATATTTCAGTTCCTTATTTTTTATAAAGTGGCGACATGGCACGCAATTTTTTGACTATACCAGGCAGCACTTCGATAACGTGTTCAAGCTCGTCTTTGGTCGTCTGTTTCCCTATAGTGAAACGCACAGATCCGTGCGCAAATTCATGAGTCAGCCCAATCGAGAGCAGTACATGACTGGGTTCCAGGCTGGATGAGCTGCAGGCGGAACCGGTTGAGGCGGCGATTCTTTCCATGTCCAGATTTAGCAGGATTGATTCGCCTTCGATACCCTCAAAGGAAATATTGACATTATTGGGTAATCGGAGGGAAATGTGTCCATTCAGACGGGCGTCATCGATATTATCCAAAATTGCGCGAATGAATTCATTCCGTAATTTGGTTTGCCGGATAGCTTCACTTTTCATGACTTTTCCGGCGATCTCAACCGCTTTTCCCAACCCAATAATGCCGGGCACGTTTTCAGTAGAAGCCCGTCGGTGTTGCTCTTGGTCGCCTCCGTGAATCAGGGGCGTGATTTTAATCCCTTTTCGTATATATAATGCGCCGACGCCTTTTGGTCCGTAAAATTTATGACCGGAAACACTGAGCATGTCAACATTCAGATCATCAACATTGACGGGAATATGACCGAAGGTCTGGACGGCGTCGGTATGGAATGTGATGCCGTGTTTTCGGGCGATTTCGCCAATCTGCCTTATCGGTTGAATCGTGCCGATTTCATTATTGGCATGCATGACCGTAATTAAAATTGTCTGCGGAGTGATTGCTTTTTCTAATTCGTCCAATTTAATGATGCCATCGTTATCAACCGGTAAATAGGTGATATTGAATCCATTCTTTTCCAAAAACTTGCAGGTATATAGCACAGCATGATGTTCAATTGAAGATGTGATAATATGATTGCCTTTTTGTTGTTTGGCGAGGGCGACGCCTTTGATGGCAAAATTGTCGCTTTCGCTGCCGCTGCTGGTAAAGACGATTTCTTTTGGATTCGCACCCAATGCGTTTGCGACTATTTCACGGGCATTTTCGATGGCGTTTTTTGAAACGCGGCTCATTGAATAAATGCTTGAGGGGTTTCCGTAGTGTTCGTGAAAATAAGGAAGCATGGCTTCCAATACTTCCGGATCAGTTGCCGTCGTAGCGGCATGATCGAGGTAAATCATTTTCATTGAAGTTCCTCATAGTGGGTTTTATTGTAATATTTATCGACCAAATCCTGGAGCGTAAAACCGGCTAAGGTTGTTGAAATTGTTTCCTCCAGTTTCGTCCAGATATCTCTTGTGATACAAAATCTCGACCGGTTGCATACCTCCGGGGATTCAACGCATTCAGATGGGTATAGATGCCCTTCGAGAACACGGATGATATCTTTCAGAGTGATATCTATTGGCGCTTTGGCTAATGAGTATCCACCTCGCGCTCCCCTTGTGGCGTAGACTAAGCGGGCAGTTTTTAAAGGTGGCACAAGATGCTCAAGGTACCGCACGGAAAGATCTTCTTTTTCAGCGATTTCTTTCAGTAACATGGGACCGTTGCCATAGTTCAGCGCCAGCTGAAACATCAGCCGCGCTCCATATTTTCCTTTTGTCGAAATTCGTAACATCTTTGTGTTTTTTATAAGTTTTATATCAAACCTTAGTATTCCTACTAAACTGGTAGGAATTTAAAATAAATAAATATCTCTGTCAAGAAAATTGCTAATATTTATAAAAATAGTTGGAATATTTGAAAATTGAGAAGGGATTGATTATCTAAAATAATTGGGCGAGAACTTTCAGAATTATCTCGGACACAAATTTATTTCCTTTGTCGTTCAGGTGGACGCCATCATAAGTAAGAATGCCTTTGTCCAGATTATCAGGATTATGGGTTTTTAGATAATTTTGGAATTCTTTTCGCAGATCGACTAAATAAAGTTTTTCTTCCTTAGCGACTTTTTTACAGATAGCTGTATATTCATCAAGCTGCGTATCTAATTGATTTGTACCGGCTTGTTGTTCACCCACGACTGATGGAGTACAGAGAATAATTTTAGAATCTATTTCTTTTAACTGCTGAATGATGCGCCGTAATCCGTTTTCAAATTCATCTTCTGGTGTTCTGGATTGACCGGGGAGAATAGAGTGCCATACATCGTTAATACCGATATAAATTATAACAACCATAGGACGTTTCGAGAGAACATCTTTCTGCAAACGTGCTTCCAGATCGGGGACTTTGTTGCCACTGACACCAGCTCCGATGATCTTGATATTTCTACCTGAACAGGTTTTTTTAAGTGAATTAGCGATTAATGTAACATAGCCATTTGGTTCTACACCGAGTTCGGTAATGGAATCGCCAAAGAAAATAACTTGTTCATGTCGTGCAGGAGAGCAATTTGAAAAAATAAATAACAACATAGTGACTAAGCATACAAATATTTTTCGAATAGTTGACTGATTCATATTTACGTGTCTATATCATAAAGAATGTGCTTGCCATTCTCTTTTTAAAAGCCCCATCACCAGAAAATCACAATATTTTCCGTGGTGATACATTGCTTCTCGTAGGACACCTTCTTTTACGAAACCGATTTTTTCATATATCTTAATTGCTGCTAAATTTCCGGAAAAAACATGTAACTGAATACGGTTGAGATTTAATGTATTAAATCCGTAGTCGATCATTAATTGCGTCGCCTCTGTGCCATATCCTTTGGACCATACGGTTTTATCCATTAGCGCCAGATAGAATATTGCCGACCGACTGATATAGTCGATTCTGAAAAATGCGGTTTGTCCGATAATTGCTCCACCAGGTTTTTCAGCAATGGATAGAATAATCGTATCTCTTGATTTGATCTGAGATTCGATTCGTTCTCTTATATGATCTACATTTACCGGATATGCCAGGAAGAGAGTTTCACGGATATCAGGATCATTTTCACCTTTATTAAAAAGAAGTGTGTCTCTGAAATCAAATTGTCTTAAAACAATTTTGTTTCCGATAATAAATTGTGGTTGATCCATCAATAAAGTGTGGTATTAATAAAAAATTTGAAAAGATAAAGAGACTTGATTATTTAAAAACCAATTATATGGCAGAGAGTATGCGAATTGAAAATTCAGTTTAGATCTTGCAATCCCAAACATTAAATAGAATGACATAAAAAACAATAATACCCAGAAGGATATATAGTCCCGTTTTGACTCCCTGTGTTATTCTGAACGATTTCTTCTTTCTCCTGTGATGATTTGCCATGTGTTATCCCTGTTTTAACTAATCATATTCTACTGATAATCTAATTATTCTTTTGAAATTGTTAAGTAAAATTTTTCTTTTTTTGATAAATGGTTAGAGACAATAATCCACATATATATCCAAAATACGGCAAATAACACTCCAATTAGTATTCCGAAACAGACATCAAATGGATAATGAACTCCAACGTAAACGCGACTGTAAGAAATTAGTAAGGCTATTGACGCAAATGCATATTTATATCTTCTGAAGAAGTACAGTAATATCATCATTGCACCGGTTACGTTTGCGGCGTGATTGGATGGGAATCCATATTTCCCGCCTTTTTTTACCAATAAGCGAGTGTCTTCCAATGATCTCGATGGGCGTATTCGTTTAAAAGTTGGTTTTAATACTCTGGCACATATCGGATCGGTGGCAGATACTGTAAGGAAAATAAGCAATGCCGCAATTCTTGCTTTTTTACCACCGAGTATCAGCATACCGCCCCAGATTAAAAGGATTGGGATTGCCCAATTCCACTGGTTGGTAATAAACGGCATCATCCAGTCAAAAAACGGATTTGCCATCTTATGGTTAACAATATAGAAGAGAACCCTGTCGATATGTATAAGACTAGTAATCATCGTTTTACTTTACCAAAGATAGAGTATTATGAGAAGAATCTCAAATTAATTTTTAAAAATGTTTTTCTGTAAAGTGAATATTGGAAAGCTATTCAAATAGCTTTAAATTTGAATGCGAATTGTGATGATTAAGGGAAAATTTATGAATTTAATAACAGTCTTAAAATCCAAACTCCACCGGGCAACGGTTACCGAAACAGACCTGGATTACGAAGGCAGCATAGCCGTTGACAGGGACCTTATTGAGGCTGTTGGTCTGCATGTTTATGAAAAAGTTCAGGTTTTGAACCTGAACAACGGAGCGCGCTTTGAAACTTATGTAATAGAAGGTGAACGGGGTAAACGGGATATCTGTATTAAGGGAGCAGCGGCACGGTTGGCTCATAAAGGCGACATCGTTATCATTATTGCTTATACTCATATACCTGAATCAGAGGTGGCATCCTGGAACCCCACTATTATCACACTTGATCCGGATAATAATCCCATATAGCGCAACTCATTATCTTACAAAATTTGTTTGTCCCCCCATTTTAGTGATTAATTTAAAAATATTACTAAATTAAAGGCTAAATATAAGCTCATGGATTTATGTAAAAAACAATTGTTGTAATCGGAATAATGAATGGAAATATTTTCTTCTCTTTGAGGGAGCAAAGGTGATTAGCAGGGAGTAAAAACAGCCGGCACTATGTCAATCGGATGAAATACTATATAAAAACAACATTTTTAACGTTACTCAGCCTGATCCTGTTGCTGTTTGTCCTTTTTGTAGACACAACTTTCTATCACGTTCCTTCGTTTATTAAAATATATCGGTTCGAACGGGAACTTACTATAATCATTGCTTTTCTGGTTTTATTTCCTGTAATAAAATCGATCTTTACAAGGTTAAAATTAGGTCTTAAACAAACCTTACTGTTTATCTGGGGATCGATCGTTTCACTTTTTCTTATTATTCTAATACCACAGCTATTCTTGAAAAGCTATTTAGTTTTGTGGGATAACAATCCTTTTCTTGCAGAATACCCGCTTATCTGGAATGTCATATCGTGTTTTTGTACACTTTTTACGATATCCATACTAATTCTAATCCTATTTTCGATTAAGGAATTATCGAATTATAGACCCGGTAAGTTTTCGAATTTTGAGATGAGATGTCTGATCTGGTTGTTTTTAATATTTTCATTAATGTTAAATTTTATTGAAGATCGTTACTCTTTTGAACAGATCACGATCTTGCAAAGCGGTTTTTCATCGATCATCTGGATCTTCGGTGGGTTAATGGTCATTGTAACGCTATTGATCAGCTATCATAAACCCTGGATTGACATCTTAAATAAAAAAGAAAAATACCTGGGATTTATTCTGTGCATAGTTGTATTGCCAATTGGAATTTATCTGATTATGTCCCACTTGCTGCTTCCAGTTTATGCATTTAGCACAACAGTTAAAGGGTTTGCTTTATCGTCTTTTGCTTTCATAAATGTTTATATGATCGTGTCGTTTTTGGGACTATTGTTTCGGTTGCCGACCGCATCGCTTTATGATCGGGCCAGCCAGGAAATATTGGCAATATCCAAAATCAGTCAGATGATAAGTTTGAAGGAAAATACCAGCCAGGTATTTGATTCTGTTGTTGAATATGCACGCTTGTTGACGGAATCGGATGCATGCTGGCTAATGCTTCAGGATGAGGAATTGGAAAATTTGTTAATAGTGTCGTCGGTTCATTTATCAGGTATTGACCGCTTAACACTTGAACGACCAGAAGGTTGTTGCCTCGGGAATTGGGTCGTTGATACAAAGGAGCCGGCGCTGGTGCATAATGTTTCAACCGATGAAAGAACCGTTCACTTGAAAATGTTGGATGTAAAATGGAAATCCATTTTAGCCGTACCACTTTTCCGTGATGACTCGGTAGTTGGCATTCTGTTTTCTGCTAAAAAAACCAGTTATGCTTATGATGAAAAAGATCTGAATACGTTGAAGTTTTTTGGTATTCAGATAAATATTGCTTTGGTGAACTCAGATATGAGCGGCTATGCAAAAGTTATAGATGCAGATAGAATTACGAGTAAACCATCCGTTCAAATACTCAACAATGAGAAAATGGAATTAGCCGTATCTGTAATAAATAGCGCCAGCACAGGTCTTACTATCGGATTTGTGCCTGTTTCTTCCAAAGAAATCTGTTTCTATTCAGTTTGTTTAACAGAATCAGGACAGGATACGGGGTTGGAACTCAGGGGAATATTGAAAACGCTTTTTACTCTTGAATCTGATTTAAATAAAGTTTTTATAAAAACAATTGATATACTATGTGATAGCAAACGAATAAAAGATTTACTTCTTAATTTGTTTTTATTCGATGAACAATTATCGGAAATACGAGGTGTTTCCAATTTTCCGTTGGCGGT
>JAHIOG010000196.1 GCA_018895675.1 bacterium | reverse complement strand
TCCCTGCTGGCATGGTTTGAACGCTGGGGAAAAATATCGGCAGCTGACCTTGAGACATTGAAGGATAGAGGAATATACATCCGTCTCTATGATGTCTATAAAAATGTTCTTAAGAATCTGCCCGATGACGCTATTGTAGAAATTCTTCACGAGGATAAAAACCAGGTGCTACTCGCATTAGTGGCAGAGACTGAAGATCAGCGGCTGGAATTTAAAGAAGAACTCATTCCCCGGGAGAATTACCGATCCGTTACTGTTGAGTTGGATCGATTGGCTGTCCGAAATGAAGAGATAGATAAACGGATGAACGAACTGGCTCAATACGCCGATCAAATCCAAGCCTGCAAGCAAAATCTGGAAAAACGTCTCGAGTTTGCCACCGTGAAATCGGGCATGCAGGATGCCGAAGAAATTACTTATTTGCAAGGCTATTGTCCGGAAAATAAAGTTGAAAATCTGGTCAGGGCTTCGGAAAAAGAGGGCTGGGGTTATCTAAGTGAAGAGCCGGTCGAGACCGACAACCCGCCGACTTTGTTGAAGATGAGTAAATGGACCAGTATCATCAAACCGGTTTTTGACTTTCTTGGCACAGTGCCGGGCTACCGGGAATATGATATCAGCCAATATTTTCTGTTTTTCTTTTCCATCTTTGTGGCGATGATCATCGGCGACGCCGGATATGGCGCTATATTTCTTTTGATCAGCATTTTTGCCCACTATAAATCAGTGAAAAGCGGTAAGCCTTTGCCCCTGGCGATCAAACTGTTCTATGTGCTGAGTATTTGCACGATCGCCTGGGGAACAATTACGGGCAACTGGTTCGGCGCGGTTCAGATCGCGGCGCTGCCGGTTTTCAAAGCGATGACGATTCCGCAACTCGCCACTTTTCCCGAACTCTTTCCCGGACTGGAAGTTGAGCCCCAGCAGAAAGTGATGTATATCTGTTTTATTATTGCTGTCACTCAATTGGGTTTAGCAAATATTATGAATTTTATCAAGGCTTTTCCGCAGCTGAAATGCATCGCAAATTTGGGCTGGTTTGCGGTCATAGCCGGACTTTTCTTAGTGGTTCTGAACCTGGTATTGGGCATGGCGATGCCGGGTTTTACCGTTTCATTGATTGTTTTTGGGCTATTGGCGAATATTGTTTTTGCGAACCAGGGAAAAGGCATTGGCTTTATTAAAGGCATTGTGCGGGGACTGGGGGGAGCGTTTACGACCTTTCTGGACGCGATTGGCTCGTTTTCGAATATTATTTCCTATATTCGTCTCTTCGCCGTGGGGATGGCAACGGTAGCGATTGCATCGAGTTTCAATCAGATTGCCGCGCCGATGATGAAGGGATTCACCTTTCCGGCGGCTATTATTGTATTATTGATCGGACACGGATTAAATATCGCGATGGGCTTGCTGTCCGTCATTGTACATGGCGTCAGGCTGAACGTACTCGAATTTTCCGGACAATTGGGTATGGAATGGACCGGATATAACTATGAACCTTTTCAAGAAAACATTAAAAATATAACAGAAGGGGAAATAAAATGAATATTGGAATGATAGGACCTGCCGCGGCTTTAGGATTTGCAGCTGTCGGATCTGCTCTTGGAACGGGCGTTGCATCTCAGGCTGCAATCGGTGGTTGGAAAAAATGTTTTGCAAACAATAAACCGGCGCCGTTTATGCTGGTGGCATTCTCCGGTGCGCCGCTGACCCAGACGATTTACGGTTTTCTGCTCATGCTCTTTATCAACGGAAGTGACAAGGACCCGTTAACATTAATGTCAGCCGGTATCTTTGGCGGACTGGCAATGGGGTTCTCAGCCTTTTTCCAGGGCAAAGTCGCCGCTCGCGCGTCTGATGCGCTGGCGGAAACCGGCAAGGGAACTGCTAACTATTTTATGGTCATCGGTATCGTCGAAACGGTCGCACTGTTTGTGATGGTGTTTTTACTCTTGATGCTGTAATAATCTTCAGTTGTTATGTTCTGACGGGAGCTTACTCCTGGCGGGGATAAATTCTTTGCAGCCGTCCGTCAGGGCGGCTGTTTTTGTTTTGTGACACGGAGGAACCATCACTCCGATACACCACTACTCCATCAATTATTCTGGCTACCGGGCTTCGCTCTGACGGTTCTCCGTGCTACGGAGTACAACCCCGTAGCCAGAGCACGGAACCATGGTGCGTAACCTTTATCCCCCCGGTTCAAACCGGGGGTTAGCCGTTTTTATTTTTTGCGCTAATTTTAGATGTGCCGGACCAAAACATTAACCACCCCTGTCTGCCGCTAGGCAATTAATTGGGTGGTGTAGAGTGCTCTCTACGATACAAACCGCTTGTCTCTTTGAGGAATTCATTCAGTGAGTACTCTGACTATAACTTTTCCGTCTGACCGGGCGTGTCAATAGCGGAATAATGCATTCGATGGAGTGTGTCGGCGTAAATTGAATTATTGCGGGTTGCCGTAGAATCATAAACCATATCCAGAAAAGAATATGTTTCATCCAGCAGCGGAATGATTACTTTTGAATTCCAGCGTGCCGGTAATCGAGGCATTGTGGGCACTTCAAATTCACATCCGATTAATCCCCAGATCAGTAGGACACTCAGATAAATAAGCAAATTCTTTTTCAGCAAAGACTTTTTACAAAATTGAATTTTAATCGTGTTTGACAATATTAATCAACAGGCTTGTTACTTACGATATATTTCTCTACGGTGACAAATATGATAAAT
>JAHIOG010000195.1 GCA_018895675.1 bacterium | reverse complement strand
ATCACATGCCACTGTACTAAGCCGCAATTATTGCAATATGGGAAAGAATATAGTTCTCCTTTGATGTATACTCTATCAAAATAGTTTAGATTGGGGGACTTGCACTCAATGCAGCACCTGATTCCCGATGCTTTTATTCTTTTGATTATACCGTAAATAGCTTCCACTGCAATCCCTCATATCCATATCGTTGTTAGTTCCGCATAGATGTTGTCTTGTGTAGATAGAGTTTGATTTATAAATTAATTAATAATTTTTTCCAAAAAATTACATTATTTTTTTTGCGCGTCAAGCCTCCGTTCGTTTCTTTTTTATATCGCTTAATGCGTTATAATCTTTATGTTGATTACTTTCTGATGGAATCTTCCGGTCATAAATTGCTCCCTTAGCAGTAATCAGCACAATGGGATACACCTCAGTAAGCGCACAATAAACATTTTTCTCCTCTGCCAGCGCCTCAGCCAGGTTTGATCCTATAAAGCCTGCGCCTCCTGTTACCAGCACCCTTTCGCCTCGCATTCATCTTTCTATACGCTATATGTGTATTTAAAAACTTCTAATTATATTCATCATCTTATCATAAATGTTCAGGAGCGCACATCGATTATAATTCGGACGCTGCGAAAGATCAGCGCTTCTTGAGAGGAGGTAAATCCGTGTGGATGAGTGGCATCTTTTTCATTGGGGGTTTGTTTTTTTGCGTGTATAATTTTTTCTGGAGAAATGAATTTGGAGAAGGAGGATCAACCACAGAGTCGGCTATGAACCACAGTTCATAGCCGACTCTGTGGTTTTTTCTATAGGGGCAGCGCGGTCTGCATTCTGGAAGAAAATCCGTGTGCATCCGCGTCATCCGTGGCATCTGTGTTCTTTCGTAGTTGATGACTCGGTTCTTTTGCGCGTGGTGGTTGCGAGGGGTTCGTATTGTGCGCCTGGGCAGTGTAAATATATATGGTATGTTATTTTCAGCCATCTTTAACAAAAAAACATAATCATCTCATAATTCGTTCCTTTATTACTTCTATTACATCATCTATATTAACCCGATGCGATGGAAGCACTTTATCATTTTCATGCTTATGATGCGGAAATGTTTTAATATTTTTCCAGTGTGGTAAATTATCCCACCTAATAATCAATTCTCCATTTTCTTTCTGCCAGTGGTATGAATACTTTTGGTAATCAATTCTGTTCAGCTCGTTGATAAATAAAAAGCTTCCATCAAGCACCTTTGCCTTCATCGAACTTCGCATCTATCTCGCGCTTCTTCATTCCCAGGATTGAGCCGTTAAGATAAATGTTCTCCCTGCCTGTCAGCTCTGGATGGAAGCCCGTGCCCACTTCGAGGAGGCTTGCTATCCTCCCCTTTATATTGACCACACCTGTTGTAGGGGCAGTCACCCTCGACAGGATCTTGAGCAGCGTTGACTTGCCAGCGCCGTTTCTGCCGATAATGCCCACGACTTCGCCTTTTTCAACTTCGAATGAAACGTCCTTCAATGCCCAGAAAGTGTCGTTCCCGTTATCAGACTGAGCGTGATCTGATGCGCCGATCATGGAATTAGGGTCTTCCCTGCCGCGCTTTTTTGCCCACCAGCTGGTATGAAAAAAAAGAACAACTTCAACCGGCAAATGCAAGTCCACAATGCAACAATTTTTAGATAGAACCAACAACTTACACAACATTCATACCAAAATTATCAAATAATATTAAAAGTAATTCGCATTTTAAGTCTTAAATACATAGCTACAGCTAATCATTGCGGTCAAGAAGGATGTTATCGTCCCTATTCACTAACTATTCGCCGCAGTTTTATTTACCGAATACCCCGCCTCGCAGAGTATTCCAATCATATCATCAATACTAAAGTCTTTTACTGGAATAAATTTTGGAAGTTTGAATTTCTTTTGTTTCCCTTCTTCTTCCGAATACACTTCCTTGAACGTTAGCAGATGATGTATGATACTTACAAGCTTTCTGGCAAGTGCAACAATTGCTTTTTTATGACCTTTTT
>JAHIOG010000194.1 GCA_018895675.1 bacterium | reverse complement strand
CCGATAAGTATTCATCAAATTTCCGTAGAAAATATTTGTAGTTATTATCATTATAGAAAATATTTTCTTTGTTATTGCTTCGGTTGAAGACATGATAGAAGTATCCTTCAATAAAGGGAATTTTGGTTTCTATGTGAAGATCACCGGTCATTTTTATTGGTTTCTTTCATTACACTTCAAGTTCTTTCCGATAAACCTTGCAGGTCAGGAAGACCTACAAGGTTTTGTTTGAATTTCTACCTTATTCCTATCAAAGATGAGACCTTCGAAATAATTTCTATTGGGTTATTATTTGCTTTGCGGAAATAGCAGCCATTGTCGAAGGTAATATTGGTTGTTCCTCGCTGAACTGCCCTAAAAACCACCCGAATAATCGGACCGCTGCCGTTCAGACTTTCCTGTTCACTTGAGATTAATGCAAGATAAACCGTTAGAATACCATTCACAAGATCAAATTTATCAGTTACGATTACCTGATGACCATTTAATATAGAATCGTCTTCACAGACTTCATAGCCCTGGATCTGTAAATAGGCAGGATCGAAATTCAAAATAATTGACGCCATCGCCAGGTCGGTTACCTCTTCCGCGATTACATATACGGAAAAGGTGCTATTGACAGAAGTTTCAATTTTTTTATGATAAAGCCATAATGCCGGACCTTCGATTGCATCCACTGTAAATGTCACTGTACTTGGCACATATTGGACAGAGTCAGTTGAGTATTTGGCTTTGACCTGAAAAACATGATTGATTTCATCCAGATAATCAAGGGTTGTGACGGTATCCGTGCTCCAGGGTGACCAATCGTTATTGTTCAGTCGATATGAAAACTCACATTGATTGTTATTCCCGTACCATTTAAAAGTCGTAAAATCATCATTGATAGTGCTGCCGTTTGCGGGTCCTTCGGATATGGTTGCCAGGGGCGCTTCATATTCAGGATTATCCGGATCTAACGGATTATCATCAGGATTTACATCATCTACCTGGGTCGTCAAAACATCGCATGACATTATAAATAATGACAACGGTAACAATAATGTAAAAATCAGTAATGTTTTTCTATTCATGGTACTTCTTCTGTTTCATTAAAATTTATATGAAAATTGTACGGTGTTCGGTTTGTTCAGGCTGACTTCGATATCTTTCTGCAAATGTTTAAAGTTCCGTCCTGAATCCCAGATATTGTATAACCAGACAAATCCCAGTAATCCCGCCGATCCAAGGGTAATATTCCGCTCCTGAATTGCCTTTGCATAACTATCGTTCTTGATTTTTTTTGTTCTTACAATCTCTGAGATTGTTTCAGCATTTCTGTAATTTTCCAGATCGATATTAAACTGGTCCCAACTCTTGCTGAAACTGTCATTATAAAAGAAGGCGCTATATGCTAGTCCAAGGGAAATACCGGTAAATATCAATCCCTTTTCAACAGTTCCATAATACATCTGTCCCGTACCGGGGATCAGTACAGACATTAGCCTGGCTTTTCCTTTGGATTTCGGCTCTAATTGTATGTTTTTAGTAAAAGGTTCGGACGAATTAATAATTAAGTCTTCATTATATGTGAGATAGCCTTTTCTTTTAGCCTTTAATTGATGATTTCCAAAAGCGATTTTGACATTTTGATCAGAAACGTAATCTATCTTATTATAATCTATAAAAACCGATGCTCCATCCGGGATGGTTGCCAATGAAATTTCTCCATACAATTGTGATAAATTTTCTGAAATTAATTTAAACGCTTTATCTCCCGACAATTCCACCTTTAATGAAACTGTTTCATAATTCTCTTTCCGCAATTCCAGTTCATAATTACCAAGTTTCATTAATCCGGATCGAAAAGGAGTATTGGATTTATATTCTCCATTAATGAAAACCCGGGCATCACGGGGTACAGTGTTTATTTGAATAGCTCCATATCTCTCTAACTTTGCGTCCAACCGTGAAAATGTATCTCCTCCGCTTTCTATTCTCTTCGTATAGGGAAGGTATCCTTCTTTAATAACAGAAATTTCTACGGGTAAATCACTTTCTTTGTAACTGTATTCTAAAGGAGTATATCCTAAAGTCTTATCGGATACCTTAACTATTGCATTTTCAGGATTTGAGTATATAATAATCGTGTATATCTTTTCTTTCAATGTTAAAGATAGTTTATTTAATTTGCCCGCCTCTAAAATAACCTGTTCTTCAGCGATTAGATTACCCTTTTCTATTTTTATTCTATGTTTACCTGAGGAAAGGTCTCGAATATTACAAGGTGTTACCATATCTAAGGTATCACCATCCAAATAGACTACTCCCCCTGATGGATCTGACTCAATAGATAAGTCTGCCTGTCCTGAGATAACCGTCGGGACGACTTCCTTGATCTGTATTGGTGTTAACTCGAAGGTTTCAGTTAAAACCCTTCCCTTTTCAATAGTAATAGCTGTATCTAAGGGCTCAAATCCTTCTTTTATAATTTTAATCTTATATGGTTGCGCTATGTAATCTACAAATGTGAATGGGGTCTTTCCCTCAAAATCCGGTAAGCCGTCAATGTGTAAAGTTGCGCCCGGAGGATTGGTTTTCAAAACGAAGTCTCCTTTGCCATGTTTCGACTCGATACTGTAATATAACACTTCTCTGGGTTCCATATTAGGAATACGAAATTTTCCTTCTCTATAATCTTTTGCTTTCACTGTAAGAATCTGTTTGATAGGTCTGATGAGCAGCGTGTATTTTCCCTCATCGGGCTTGCTTTTATCATCAACTATCCCATCCATGTTGGATTCAAAATACAGATTGGTGATTGAAGAATAGATAATTATCGCTGCCTCATTAGGATTATTCGTGAATATAGGAATTGATTCAGGTGGGGGCTCCCTTTTAACCTCAAATTCTTTCAGTTGCGCAAGTGAATTTGTAATTAAAATAAAGATAAATATATATGAAATAAATAGTTTGAAAGGATTCATTGCGCCTCCTTTGGTTGGCAGTTAAAAAACGTTTGGATTTTTACGTGCACGGTATTCCCTTAACGCAGAATAATAATCTCCTTCAGCTTTTTCAATCCATTCCAAATATATTTCTGTCATAAAGAACCTTTCCTTTATCAATAATGTCTTTAAAAAAGAAATCTCCAAGTCTTATTCTTTCATGAATCTGATCAGTTGTTCGTACTATTAAATCAATAGGAAAATGATAATCAATGCTTTGTAGAATTTTTACTGCTTGTTTTTTACTACTGCCTTTATAGTTCATAACAATAAGTAAATCCAGATCACTATTTTGACCTGGTTTACCATAGGCATCGGAGCCAAACACAATTATTTTTTCCGGATGAAATTTTTCAATTATCTGTTTAATGGTTTTACTAATAATCTCAATCATTTTTCAAGCCTATATAATTTAATTTTCAAACATTAAAAATTCGATTCTTAATCAGTGTAAATCCGTGTCATCTGTGTCATCCGCGTTCTATTTCTATTCTATTATTTCAAAATCTCCCAATCCAATTACATCCTCCTCGGAGGTGTATGCTTCAGGCTGCCATGTTCGAACATGAACTATGGGTCTCTCCTCATCTTTAAAATCAATCATCAGGAACAAATAGCCCTGGTCGGAATAGCTGGATGATGTCCAGTGCTGAAGTAGAGTTAATCCGTAAATCCGCTTACACCCGGGATGCTGGAAAATCTCTATGTTACCGAATCCTACTTTAATGAACTCATTTCTTTGAAATACCGCTTTCAGATGATCGATATATTCTTTTTTATTGTATCGAACTAGTTCTACCCGTTTTTTACCCAGATTATTATCTAAATAATCCCTGGTTTCTGCCCCGATTTCAAATACTCGCCCTACAATTATTAGAGCATTATCACTGAATACATTCTTTATATAAGTCGAATCCTTCCGGTTATATGCGGTACGGAAGTTTTCTACGAAATCTAGAATAACCTGCCTCCTTCTAAATTCTACAAGCGTATTTCCTTCGGATATCAGATTCCGGTACCTGTGGCTTTCTAATCCGAAATATAAATCACAGATTTTTCCCGAGGGTGTAAATATTAATACACCTTCTTCCTGCAAAGTTGAATCTCTTTCGAACTTTAAAGTCAAAGGTATATTTCGTATTTCATAATTGCCATCAACACATCGAACCAGGTTGTTGATGACTTCTAGCTCATCACAGACAAAAGGTTTTGTTTCCCACAGAGATTTCATTGACCGCCGTCCCGCCTCTGTTGTATACGTTGTATCCAGTACAAGTTCTCTATTATTATTAACGAAAGAAACATTGAAAGTTGTAAGTAGTTTTGATGCATTATATTCAATTGTCCTTTGTAAACTACTGTTCCCGAATGGAGATAATAACACAATAGTACGGTGTTGGGCATAACTAAATATATTAAGAAACAAGAGTGAAATAATGATCTTAGTTCTCATCGGTAAACCTCAACATAAATTGGCACCTGCCCCTGATAATTATCTCTTAAATTATAAACAATTTCATCGTTTAATAAATTTACTCTTTCCTCCTTACCGTGACCCAAAACAGCAACGATATTTTCAGTATTTGGATCAACAATAAAAATAAGGCACTTCTCAGGATATAGAAATGCCTCTTTTTTACCATACATTAGTTTCCCTTTGCTTTTATAATACCTTAGCAGCTCCTTCAATTTTTTAAACTCTTTAACTTGCAATAATTCCTGAACGAAAGTTAATTGAGGAGTTTCTATAAAAACAGTGCCATCCGGTAAAATATCCCGAGTTATTTTAAGGCTTTCGGAATGATTTAGCGTTAAGGTAACCTTATGTCTCCTGGAGTCCTTGTATTCGTGGAGGGGGTTGTATTCTGTTGAGCTTGATCCATCTCCAAAGTCCCAGTCAATGCTTGATATGCTTAAATTTTCAATTACCGGTTGAAATGAGAGAGCTGCTGATTCCTTCTTCTCAATTTTAAAGGATAACTTGATAATATTGGAAAAATCTATACATACTTCTTTTCTACAAATTATTTTTGAGGTTCTATGCATATCCAATAAATCCTGAAAATCCTTCTTTTCGTCTATATCTACTCCCAGGAGCACGGGAATTTTTTTCTGCATGTCAGAAGGCTGAAAATATAAAAAGATCTCCGTTGAACCATTATTTACACGCCGTTCGGATTGATCCGGGAGATCAAGTTGGAGGGTAATTCCATCAACTAATTGATCCTCGTAGCATACCAAAAGGGGAATAGTTATCATCTCAATTGAAGGATCATACGTGGCGCTTTTTGGAACGATGTTAATTCCATTTAAGAATGATGTCACTTTTTCTTCCAGAAATGGACGAATGCTCTGAAATTCTTTACCCATCGTTATACTTTTATAAAATATAGGATCCGGGTGATAAAAGGTTTTTAGATATGCGATATAGTAATTGTGAAAAGTTTTAACTATTCCGTTTTTTATTTCGTTTTGCTCTGTCAACTTTACCATATCTCCGATATTTGCCGATATATTTTCCAAAGCCTTCTGAAAATCATCTTTAGAGATGTATACAATGACTTTATACTTGTCCTCGCTCCGAGAAACAAGGTGTTGAACTCCCCTAAGTGATAATCTCGATGAACTTTTTATTATTGAACTGAAGTAGGAACTAACCCTGCCATCTTTTTCTTCTTCTATATCAAGTTGACTCAGGCTAATGTTTGCCTGAATGTTAAAAATTAAATCCTTTAGACCCGCCTCTTTCGTACTTTTTTCATCCTCTCCCTTAGCAGTTCCCCAGTAATATTTGCCGGAGAGTTGGATTTCCCTTTCTGTTTGTGCATATAAAACGGAAGAGGTCACTATTCCACAAAAGAGGCAGAAATTTATTCCAAGATATAAATAATAGAAATTTCCTCGCATCTTTTTCATTTTCTACCTGCTGCTATATATTATTCTTATATTAATAAACTATCATCTAATTTGCAAATTTTAATGCTCTAATTCTCAATCTTGATAGGAACTTTCTGTGTGTTTCTTCTGATGTATTTAGCAAAGATTTCCTTCACATTGTCAAACCGGATATTTGTATTTAATTTGGCATTGACTGTTGAAACTTCAGAACTGAATACGCTTTCTGTTGGAATATCAGTGCGCATTAGATGCAGGTGGGTAAATTTTTTACTCACGAAGACGGTGATTGTTTTGATTGTGTCAGGGCTGCTATTCTCGAAACCTATGTAAGTATCATAATCATATTGAAAATATTTTATCAGGTTTCTAAGTGGCAATTGAGCCGGCTCTTTTTTTCCACTTTGCGACATAAAAGTTAAATTTACGGTAATTGGACTTCTGGAGTAATCGGGTTCCAGGAACAAATTTGAAATGCTTTCCTCTAAATAATTGGGGTCATCTAGCAATGTGAATCCTGGCCCATTCTTAGTCAGATACCGGTTGGAGTTTAATCCCTTAAAAAACTCGTTTCCCCTTAGCACGTAAATCGAATCCTTCAATATTTCAATTTTTCTTGAGTCTGTTACCGGATAGTTAAATGGTTTTTTTGAATTCTTCTTGAACTCAAATGATGTAATCTGCGCTATTAGCAATTCATCTAATTCTGTTTTGTCTTTCCCTGATATCAGGTCAAATCTTGCCGGAAACACAATATCAAGTTGATCTCCATATTTATTTCTCCAAGTTGCTGAGTAAAACAGATTTTTCTTTTTCAAAATAAATGATTCATTGTCATATAATACATCTAGGATAGAATTCAACTCTGTAAATCCAAGGCATCCGTATTGTAATCCGTTTAAAATAATAGAAGTGTTTTCAGCTCTGGATTTTGAAAAGGCTATCTCATGATCTTCTGATAAATAATCCAGTAACATTCGCTCTAAAAAGTATGCTATATCATGATCTATTAACGGTTTATTTCTGCTAAAGAGATAAAGACCTATGTGCGAAATAACATTACTATTTTTAATTTCTAAAATAACAATAACATTCTTACCCTTTATTGTT
>JAHIOG010000193.1 GCA_018895675.1 bacterium | reverse complement strand
ATTTCCAGGCCAAGCACATATACATCAATGTTAGGAATTTTTACCTTTAAAGAATCAAAATCACTTATTTTAATATTATACATTTTCTTTAATTCTGGATAGGTTTCAGAAACATTTTCGAGCTCGGTAAATCTCTGGTTGAATATATCAATCCGTTTTTTATATTCTCTATTTTTTCCGCCAATAATTATCCAATCAGCCCATATCCACACGCTAGTAGATAAAATCAAAAACACTAAAAGAGAATAAAATATCTTCTTCTTATGCATGGATTAAAACCTCATCTTCAGGGTAAATAGAAGCCTGCCCTCATCTGGTTTGCTGTGTTCCTCTAAAGTTGACTCAACTTTTGTAAAGAATGGGAGATTCTCAAGACTCATAAGAAGATTAGTAAAATGAATATCCGAAACAGAAGCATGTGCCTGAACAAATCCGCTAACTTCTAATAGGTTCGCATTTATCTGTTCATGATTTTGACCTTTTTCATTTTTAGAAAGCACCTCTTTTTTAAACTCAAGTGCGGTGAGTTTAATTTCATCAGATATTCTTGACGATAAAACTTTCAATAATTTGATCTGGTTAATTGAATATGTTCGATCATTTGATAGAAATCTTTTGTAGCCATCCAAAATGTTCAGGTCATCCATCATGGTAAAATATTCTTTTGCATCTTTAGACAGATTTTCCCATTGCTGGTTATTTCTTTTAACCTTTTCTCTAAGCTCAAAGGTCTTTTGGTAAGACATATTTGTTGTTGTAACAAAAAGAGGTATTAGAAATATTGTAACAATTATTGCCAGTTTAGAAGGAAAAATAAACCGGTAATTATTGCGGATTTTATCTGGTATTATATTTATCTTTTCGCAACTTTTCAATGCTAATGCAAAATTAATAGAGTAATTAGGTAACTCCTGATCAGGAATAACAGCTCCTTTTTCATAAGAATACTTGTCTATACGGACAGGATTGAGTAAACCAACATTCACATTAAGATTCTTATGAAGTATTTTTACAAGATTAGGAAACGTTGCACCAGCGCCATCAAAAAGCATTTCATCCCACTCAAGTTCAGGACTTTGCTTCTTGAAATAGTTAAGCGAGCGGTTCAATTCACTACTTAGACGCTCTACAACAGGTCTAAGAAAAATTGAAATTTTGTACAAATCTATTTGTGTTCCTGGAATTACCCCGGAGACTCCTTGAAGTATACCATATTCACGTAGGAATGTCTCTGCTAAATCATGATCTATTTGAATTGCTTTCTCCCTATCCACAATGCGCTGCATAATTGCCTTATGAAAATCCTCTGCTCCAATGGCAATTTCCCGCGTAAACATAAGTTTCTTTTTCACTAACACAGCAATTGTAGTATTTGTTTCCCCTATATGAACCAGGACATAACACCCATCTTTCCTGTCAGGATAATTATGGACAAAGAGCTTCCATAGTAAAATCGGTAAGGTAGAGGACAGTCTAAGATTTATATTATTGTCACGAAAAATACCGAGATTTTTCTCAATGGACTCCCCATCACTCACTCCTACGATAATATTGTTTTGAGAAGGATTACCTGCTACGGACGTGACTTCCCAATCAATAATGGCTTGTTCTTGATTAAATGTAAGGTTTTTCTTGGAAGACCAATTAACCATATCTGATAACTCACCTGCTTTCAATTTTGGTATCTGCATTATATTTGTCTTTGTGAGTATCTTAGAAGAGTAAAGAGCACCATATTTTATCTTTCTCTTTGATAAATTATGCTCACTAGCAAGAACATACGCTATCAATCCATCCATGTCTTCAATTACTTTATCTTCAACCTGATAAGGCAATGTGTATTCAGCATACCTTTCTACTTTAATCTTTCTGGAATTAGATTTAATTCGCAGAAGCCTTAAGTGATTTCCACTGCAATAAATTGTAATTTTCTGTCTTGAATCATTAAATAGGTGAGATATTCTGGATAGCCCTCCTTTAGATTTGCTTTTGTATACTCCACCCGGAAGTACTGAGAACAATGACCCATCGAACTCCACAGGTTCTACCTCTTTTTCTTCTTTCTCCTCTGGTTTTTCTTTTCTCAATAATTCTGCATGTTGTAGCACATCTGAAGGAACTTCTTCCGACTTTTTTTCTTTAATATCAACATCATCTTTAGTTTGTATCAAATTCTTTTCAAAAACTGAAGAAGGAATAGACTTTTCATCCTGTTTTTTTTCATCTTTGACTGGTATATCCTTAGACTTGGATACCTCACCAGATTCCTTAGCCCGCAAAATATCTAACAGTCGACTGGTGGCTAACTCTTTTTCTTCTTTATCTTTGTTAGACATTCAACAAATCCTTAGCTCCCATTCTCTTAAAAACTATAGAACTATCAACTCTATTTTTATTTAAAGTAAGCATATCTATTATCAAATTGTGGCATAACACCACGATTTTTCTGGGGAAACCTTTGGTTTGCTCATAAATTAATTCTTTAGCTTCCGGAGTAAAAATTTCTTCGCTATTACCTGCCACTTTCAATCTGT
>JAHIOG010000192.1 GCA_018895675.1 bacterium | reverse complement strand
GAATGCGAAGATAAACTGGCAGTTTACAGCAAAAGATGCTCGAATTAAATTAAAGAGACTTTATCCGACTTTACAGGATTGACACGACACTAGCGAGTTATCAGGAATAATATACTTCTTCTCCTGAACAATTGGTTTAGTCTGTGATGTTTGAGTTATGGGAATAGTTTGTTGCTGTATTGCACAACCACAGAATAATAGCACAAACATAATTGATAAGAACACAAAATTCTTTTTCATAATAAATAGACTCCCTAATTTGTTTTATAATGTCTATAGAGTGAGTGGATTGATTCTATATAATATACTCGCCATTTCAACGCTTACAAATTAAAAGATATTTCAAATTAAAACAAATAATATTTTTACTTTTCAATATGTTATATGGAATATAAGGATCTTTTTAATGTAATTTGTTTCCCAGGCTTTTTCTACTGGCGTCTACACTCCCGCGTTGACGCCAACATGATACCTTCCCTGTCTCGACGCCGGAGCGTAGAAGCAATTACACCTGTCAGGTTTATTAAATTCTTTTCATTCGGATGAGATCAATTCTGTAAACCTGACAGGTGTATGTATTGTATTCTTAACTTTTACCGGCAAATGAAAGCAATCCTGTATCAGACGATAAGTGCAAATCTCTGTAAAAGCCGGCTTTCTCCATTCGCCCGGTTATAGACATGGCAAAACTGATTCTCAATGAAAAGGGCTACTGTATTTTGAAGTTTGGTGTACATTGTTTCCTACACTTTAGACCTGACAGGGAAAAGAAAACCTGTCAGGTCTTTACATTCCATCATTATATCCAGCCGGCGGCAGGGCTAAATCCCGGATCGCTTTATCGATCTCTTCGACTTTCGTATGTTTTATTTTATATACGAACGGTTCATTTGCAGATTTTGTATGATAAAACCCGTCTTCCGGTTTGCCGATCAGAATTTGCCCGGTCTCGGTCTCATTTTCATAAATCCTAATTCTGATTTCCGGTTGCAGCAAACCGTATTTCTGCAAAGACGCCGGCGTATAGGTTTCCAGTTCATCCACCGTAAAATCTTTAATCCCATCGATCCAGCGTTGCATGCGCCCCGTTTCCGTAACGAGCGTGTCGGGTTCCCCGAATCCCCACTCGCGGAAATCCTTTTGCACCACAGTAAAGCTCACTGCGCCTTTTTCAAATATAATCCTGTCGGCGTTGTCTCCATCGAATTTCGTCAATGTCTTTACCTGAAAATCGAAGGCGCCTTTGTTCAGATTATTCACCGCCCAATTTTCCAGTGTAAAAACCGGCGATCGCGATTCTTCACGAGCATAATAACCGGCATTTCCATCCTTTATCGTATCACCGATCATAAACGCGGATTTCGCCGGTTCAGCTCCCGAAAACAACTCAATCTTGATAAACGGATCGGTCAGTCCATATTGCCTGAGGTCTCGCGGAGACTCATCGATAAACGCTTTAATACGACCATTACTTAACCTGTTCAAAAAGGACATTACATCATTAGACTCTGCCGGGATTTTCACCGGTTCAATCAGATCCCAGTTTTCACCATCCTGCATTAGTACTACTTCACCCTTTTCTCTCGAAGTAATTCTTATTTTTCGTATGTCGAGCGGTCTGATATGCATCACTCGTTTATCCCGAAGATCATAGAGACTTTTATTCATATACGTCCGGAGAGATTTGGAAACCGTATATATCCCGGGTTTATCGGAATATTTAACAAATATAAAATCCCCGGTTGGATTTTCATCACCGAGCAACAATCGGGATTCCAGGTCTCCGGATTGCTGAATTACAATTTCACCACGGGGATTCTCCAGACCGAATTGTCCCGGATCGTTTTCACCATCACTGATCTTACGATCAATTTTTGTATCCAATATCGATTTCAGGTTGGAGACAATAGCGGAAGAGTCGCCTGCCGTTTCCACCGGAGAGATAATAGCCCATATATTTTTTTCCTTTCGGACAGATAATTTCCGATTATCAGTTTTAATTGTATAAGCCGTGACGCTATCCACCGGAATATTGAGCGCCATTTTTTCTACCAGTTCCCGATCTCTACGCTTTTCTCCGCCTTTAATTTCGAAGATATAGATAAATCCCAAAAGGAGTATGAATACGAGCAGCAGAATCAGGATTGTTTTCCCTTGCATGCGCTACTT
>JAHIOG010000191.1 GCA_018895675.1 bacterium | reverse complement strand
TGTAACTGAATTAGCTGTCATTCGAGCCAATAAAGAACAATACAAAGATCAAATGGTAACCGTGAAAGGAATTGTAACAATCGGTTCCGGAGTGATTGATACAAAATACACTAAACTCTATTTACAGGATCAGTCTGGTAAAGGAATCAATCTGTTTGCCTATGACCTGATTCCCGGTTTGGATCGCGGCGATGAATTGATTGTTGTAGGTGAAGTAACTGAATATAATAATGTGCTTGAGATTATCAATTTCCAGTATAAAGAATTATCTACCGGCAACAGCCTGCCTGAAGCGAAGGATATTTCTTTAACTGAAGCCAATAGTCTCGACTATGAAGGAACGTGGGTGAAATTTGACGGCATTATCGCAGATACAACTATTGCCGGTGGCGGAACTACGCTCACTATCGAACTGGGTGGCGATACAAGCTCTGTCCGTATCTGGAATACCACGGGGATTGACGTAAATTCTTATAACATCGGTACTTCCTATTGGTTTAGCGGTGTCGTAAACCCCTATTATGATAATTTTCAATTATTAGTTGGATATGCTGAAGATATTCAGGCTGCGACCGGTATCGAAGAAGCCGAAATTTTTCCAAATACATTTAGGTTGAATCCGGCGTACCCGAATCCCTTTAGCCCTGTCACCCAACTGATCTGGCAGCTGGATCGTGCCGGTGATTATCAACTGTCTGCCTATAATATTTTAGGGCAGAAAGTATCTGTAATTTCTGAGGGATTTGGTCAACCCGGCGCATATTCCCATCAATGGCATGCCGGTGAATTGCCAACCGGTGTGTATTATATTCAATTGAAATCCGGTATGAATGAACAAACCCAAAAAGTTTTACTATTGAAGTAGCCTATGCGAAAACACAATTTATTTCTATTAATTGCACTTCTTCCGATCTTTGTATTAGGAGAAATGGATCATTTGGTCATCTCAGAGATTGTTTTACAGCCGAAAGAACGGGAATTTGTTACAATCTACAATCCTACCGATGCGGCGCTTGATCTATCCAATTATTATCTGACCGACGGTACCGACACCGTCAACGGTAAATTCTATTACAATCTTCTCACCGGCTCTGATTTTTACAGTGGATCTGGTACCGATTTTATAGTGAGATTTCCGGATAGCTATTCAATACCGGCAAAATCATCGGTTTTGATTTCCATAACGACGAAATCGGCTTATGAAAGCAATTATGGCGAAATGCCCGATTTGTCGATCAAAGAGGATTTTCGTCATGCCGTTGATACGATGTCCACGATTGGAACGGCGCCCTATTATCTGGATGATTACAAGGAAACGCTGGTGCTTTTTTATTGGGACGGCAGCTCTCCAACAGTTCAGGATGTGGATTATATAGTTTGGGGTAGTACGGAATTTGCCGTCGACAAAAGTGCTGTCGTTGGATATACCGCAGATACACCGGTGGAACAGCAGGATTTTATCCCTAAATTCGCCATTTTTCAGATTCACGAGAATGGTCAGAAATTAAAAAGAATTAATGGCGAAGGTGCGGAGAAACAAAGCGACGGAAACGGAATAACGGGACACGATGAAACTTCTGAGGATTTCAGCAATACCTGGATCGCTGTAAGTGTCGGAAACACAAAACCAAATATTTCGAATGTGACAATAAGTCCTGAAAATCCTACTATCGAGGATAAAATAAAAATTAGCGCCAAAGTTACCGATGATAGTCTGGTAGCGGAAGTTGATCTTGTGTATGAATTTGAAGGTGTTAAAGAATCAATCGCTATGCAAAAAAACGAAGGCGATAATTATTCCATTACACTTGACCCTTTTACTGAAACCGGAACGCTGCTCTATTATGTGCTTGCAATGGATGCGTCCGGTCTGAAAGATTCGTCGCTGACTTATAATGTCGCTATACAAGAACCCCAGGAAGAAATCACCATAGCGATGATTAGAGAAAACTGGAGTGACTGGGAAGGACAAACCGTTACTCTTCGAGGAGTTGTGACTATCGGATCGAATATTCTCCGTACCGACCGAACATCGGCTTACTTTCAGGATGCTTCCGGTAAAGGATTAAATTTGTATGACGGCGCT
>JAHIOG010000190.1 GCA_018895675.1 bacterium | reverse complement strand
TCATATATAGTTAGTAAATTTATTTCAGCGATTATTTGAATTAAAATAAGGAATAATAAAAATGGGGAAAATGATAACAATTGAAATGCCCGATGACTTATATGGATCAATTCAGATGATTTCTAAGAAAAAAAACAGCCATGGATTAAATAAGTTCATTAATCGTATTCTCAAATCATTTATTGATTCACCCCGTTAGATAGATAATTGTGTATGGTAAAGAAAATTTTGGAAATTAACTTTATCTAACGGGGTAAAGAAAAAAAGAGAATGAAAGACCCTATCTTTTTGCCAATATCTGAAAAAGGTAGTGGGATGTCAGATATTTCTGAAGAGCATAACAAATATCTATATGGGATTTAAAAGATTGAGATATTTTGTCGATACCGGCGCGTTCTACGCAAGCAAAAATCCTTCGGATCAGCATTACGATCAGGCAAATATATTCATGGAAAAAGTGCGGAGAAGTGCATATTCAGATTTGATAACATCAAATTTTATTATCGATGAAACGATTACGCTTATTCGTATGAAATTGGGACATAACGCAGCAGTTAAATTTGGAAGACAATTACGGGAGAGTAGGATAGTTAAAGTATTTAAGAGGGTGTAATAAAATATGTTAAATATTTATATTACATAACTCCAAATATTAAGTGATACCGACAATGTTCAAAATGTCCAGGTTGTTTAATTACACCCCCTAAATGTGAGTGAAAAAATCGAAGATAAAGCATGGAAGATTTTCGAGAAATATTCTGACAAAGATTTCAGTTTTACTGACTGCACCAGTTTTGCAATTATGGAAGTTGAAAAAATCAGAAATGTTTTTACATTTGATAAACATTTTGCCCAATATGGATTTGATATTGTCCCTTGATAATCCATTTACATTCATGGAATCAAATCAGCCCTGGACAAAAGAGAAATCATCCACTAATGCCACTAATTACCACGAATGAAGAGAATATATAAATATTTATGGGATTCATTTGATACAGAGAAAATTCATTGCATAAAATCGATAAACATTCAGATGTATATAGATTTAAAAACCATAAAAATAATTAGTGAAAATTTGCCTGCCTGTGTGTACCCGCCTGTCTGCGAGCGTACTCGCTCAGGCAGGCACGCAGACAGGCGTCTCCGCGGTGAGAAAATAATAATAAAAAATTCGTGAAAATTGGTGTAATTAGTGGACAAAAATAATGGATAATCTGATATACAAAGAAGAGAGTTACAAAATTATCGGCGCTTGCATGGAGGTTTACCCCGTGTAATAACAAGAAAATAAAAAAGGGCAAGTTAGTAAATTTACAAAGTATTACACAGGGTTTACCCCGTGTAATAACATTTATTACGAGGTTTGTTTGAATGCAAAAAATATAAAAGCAGATTATCAATTAACTGGAAACAAAGGAATTAATATTACACAGGGCGAGCAGAACTTCTCCTCCAAAAAGGCTACATCGTCCACGGCATTATCCGTAAGGCTTCTCCAACAGAGATCCTGGAGTAACCTTAACCGTTAGACGAAAATTTTAATATAATAAACAACATGAGGTAATTGTATGAATGTATTAAACTATAGAATTCTGCTCAGAAAAGAACCTGATGATGGTTATACAGTGATAGTTCCTTCTCTTCCCGGCTGTGTAACATACGGGGACACAATAGAAGAAGCAATAGAGATGGCAAAGGAAGCTATTGAGTTATACATAGAGAGCTTAAAAAAACACGGTGAAGAGATACCAACAGAGGAAGGAACTTTGGAGTACACCCTAATGGTGGAGACTTATGCCTAAACTTCAATCCCTTACTCCTCAGAAAATTGTCAAGGTACTTGAAAAGAAGGGATTTGTATTGGATAGGGTTAAAGGGAGTCATCATATTTACTACAATCTGGAAACGAAAAGAAGAGTTGTTGTTCCTCTTCATAAAAGGGATTTACCAAAGGGAACGTTGTTTGAAATTTTAAAGCAATCAGGTATTAGTAAGGAGGAGTTGAGAGATATACTATGATTGAAAAACTTTGCCTAACAAATCGTATACACTACTTTGCAAGCTACAGAGGTAATCGCCAAAAGTTTCGAGAATGCCTACGGCAAGAACCTAAAGAATGGTAAAAGTTTTACTTTTTCCTTTTACCTTGATTTTACTTAGCGCCCTTTGTGAAAAGAAAATAGATTTTAAACAAGAAATTTTATAACTTGTAATGGTTAAATATTGAGGATATAATGAAAGCTTTAAGAGAAAT
>JAHIOG010000189.1 GCA_018895675.1 bacterium | reverse complement strand
TGCAAACATGTTTTAATAGGAAGTGGTGCTGTTTTGCTTCCTGGAATCACAATAAATACTGGTGCTGTAATCGGTGCTTTAAGTTTAGTTTACGAAAATTGTGATGAATTTTACATTTACAAAGGAAATCCAGCAAAGAAATTGATAAGACGAAGTAGAAAATTATTAGAACTTGAAAAAGAATTTTTATCGACATTGAAATAAGCCCAGCCCATAACAAAGGCTATATGCAATAAGGGTTTCAGTGGTAATTCAAGCATTCTGCCCCGCATAAAATTTTGTATCGGTGGACAGGCAAGTCGCCCGCAATCCCTTACTGCACATAGCCTCGACCGTTAGCCAAAACAAATCACAAGGATTAAAGTCATGAAAAAAATACATATCGCAATTATTATCGCAGCACTGATAGGCACAGGAATAGGAGGGGCTATTATGTTTCAGCGACTATTTGGTGATGAACACGAGTCCAGGGGATCAATCAATGATAGAATAAAACTACCTGAACCGAGATATGACAGCAGCGTTTCGATCGAGCAGGCTATGCTTGAAAGAAGATCGGTCAGAACGTATCAAGATGAACCGTTGACGCTTAGCGAAGTCGCTCAACTGCTCTGGTCGGCGCAGGGAATTACTAACCCGAAGAGAGGTTTTAGAACAGCGCCTTCCGCAGGCGCGCTCTTCCCGCTCGAGGTATATGTCGTAATTGGCAATGTTGAGGGGATTGCAGAGGGCGTTTATAAATATAAGCCCGACAAGCATGAACTCGTAAAGGTCAGGGACGGAGACGTGCGAGATAAGTTAGCTGTTGCCGCTCTCGGACAGGCTTGCGTTAAAAAAGGCGCTATAGTGATAGTATTCTCCGCAGTTTACGAGCGAACAACCCGGAAATACGGCGACAGGGGCGTTAAATATGTGCACATGGAAGCCGGGCATGCCGCTCAAAATGTCTGTTTACAAGCGGTTTCCCTGAATCTCGGCACAGTGGTTGTCGGAGCTTTTAGAGATGATGAAGTAAGCAAAATTCTGAACCTGCCGGATGAAGAGCAGCCATTATACATATTGCCTGTCGGGAAGAAATAAATTAGAGAAGTGAGAGTCGGGATATAAGAATGTCTTGACTTTGGTGTTGCCATTTATTATACTGTTGTTCAGACGGACAACATAGCAGGAATTGGCAACATGCATAAAGAAAAACAACTATTAGACGAACTTATCAGAAAAATCAATGACATCGTCCCCGTTGGTGAATGGGATGTTCATATCGAGCCGGGGAACAGTTGGGATGAAGTTGATTTTAAATTACACCTGAATTATGGAGCAATAGCTGCGGAATTCCTGGGTGAACTATTCAACCACGATAGTTATTCACTATTCAAAAAAAAGATAGAACGGCTGCAATATATTTCAGCAAACCGCAATAAAAAACCTATTGTTGCAGCATATTATTTTAGTGAACAGAGGAGGCAATACTGTGAGGAAAACAACGTATTTTTCATTGACCTCTCCGGAAACGTCTTTCTCGCCTGTCAATCATTATATATCGATAGGCACGGGTATCCGAATAAATATCCTGTCAAAAGATTGGGAAGGAGCCCCTTTTCGGACAAGGCATCTCTGATTATCAGAGAACTGTTAGTTTCAAAACGGTGCAATTTGGGAATCAGGGGCCTGGCGCTTAAACTGGGTCTTGACCCGGGATTTGTATCCAGAATTTTAAAAGAATTAGAAAGCCGGAAGTATATCCAACGGGATGGCTCAATACTTCAGATAATAGACCCGCTGGATGTTATCGATGATTGGGTAAACGACTATGATTTCCGTAAGAACAAAATCTATTCTTATTTCTTTTTCAGTGATAATCCTTCAAATATTCTGGAAAGAATTCGAAATAACAATGTCATTAATCAATCTTCCTATGCACTTAGCTTGCAGGCCGGCGCCAATGAAATCAGCCCCTATTCAGTTTTAAAAGAGGTCCACATTTATGTGGAAGACAAGCAATTGATGAATAATTTCGTGGAAGAATTGGACCTGAAAGATATGGATAAGGGCGCGAACGTTCATTTAATGATACCCTATTATAAAAGTTCTGTATTCAGGGGTGAACAACGCTCCCGTGATTTAAAAATCGTATCAGACCTGCAATTATACCTCGACCTTTACCACTATCCCTTGAGAGGCAGGGAACAGGCCGAAAAGATTTTGAATGACAGGATAATGAAATATTGGAAAGAATGATTTGTATCGACAATTAAAAATCGGCTTGTTCAATGTGTTATCCATTTTAGAGGATTACTTATCCGAAATAGTATTAGGCGGTGGATTTGCGCCATTAATTTATTATCACTATGTCATTGGAGATAAAAAAATGACTCCGATTTTTACCGGTGATATAGATTTTATGGTTAGAAAGAAAGTTCCGTTAAAAGGAAAAAGCAATATAGATTCCCTATTGAAAGAAGCGGGATTTAGAGAGGCATATTTAGGTCAAAGCACACCGCCAAAAGTGTACTACATTGGTGAAATAGACGGGAACGAGGTTGAAGTAGAGTTTTTAACAGAGTCGCACGGCGATGGTACTATCAAGGCTATTCAAGTTCAAAAAGGGCTCATTGCGGAAGCGTTGAAATTCATTTCAATGTCGGTTGACAACACTATGACCGTTGCTATTGATGATTTATTGGATTATGGCTTTACGAACGATTTAGAGGTAAAAGTACCAACTCCGGGTGCTTTTGTTTTTCATAAAGGGCTTGCATTTACTTATAGAACTGATAAAGCGAAATTGGAAAAAGACCTTTACTATATGTTTCATATTATCCGCCAGGACTCGATGAAGGAACTGATTATTGATGAAATCAATCATTTGAAAACGAGTAACAACAGGAATAAAGCCTGGTTTAGAAAATTCCAAAGAAATATGTCCGAATATTTTATGGTCGAAGACAAGCCTTTACCCAAAGGGGTTCTCAGTGTAAGCAATCAAAGACCGCCTGACCAATTGTTAGAAATGGATGAAGACCAGTTCAAAAACTATGTATTCTTTACTTTTATAGAGTTCTTGAAGAATGTACTCTAAACTTAAACAAGTTGAACTACCCGATGTAGAACATAGCCAAGCATATCGCAATTTTTAAGAACTGGCAGAACCGGATTTTCGACAAATCTCCAATCTCCTCCGGAGTCCCTCCGGGACAATCATCAATCTCCTCCGAAGGAGTCCCTCCGGGACAATCAACAATCATCAATCAGCATCCCCGCCGATTAG
>JAHIOG010000188.1 GCA_018895675.1 bacterium | reverse complement strand
CTTCTTGAATCAAAGAAAATGAAATTTGACCCGGAAACAGGAAAATTTATTTCAGGAGAAAAACCCGATACCACCAAGTTTCTATTTGATCCAAACACCGGGAAATTAATAAAGCCAGACAGAATGATTATCAAAGATACTACCAGTATAAGATTTGATCCAAACACTGGAGAGATTATCAAGGACAGCACAGTTAGTACCTGCGATACGAGCAAACTAAATAGTGATATTCAGGAAAAGGCTGAAGAAAACGAATATATATTTGATCCGACGACAGGTAAATTAGTAAAAAAAAGTGAAACGGTCTTACAGATAACAGAAGCACAGGTTATCATGAAAGCTAAGAACGATGCAAAGAACAACCATTCACAACTTGTAAATGTTGGTTGTGGCGCCGGTGGATGTTTATATCCATTATTAGGAATTCCAGCAGGAATATTATATGCTGAATCAAATATATTCTCTACCATAGATCTTGAATCAGCTTACGTTCAGCAGTTAAATCCTGATTTGCGAAAACGGTATATTAAGACTTATAAAGTTGAACAAAGACGATTAAGACGTTCTGCTGTTTATGGAACTCAGGTTGCCATTTCGATTGCTGCATTGATATTAATTCTAACATTAATATAAAATATATTTACTGTGTAATGTACTAATTTTGGAGGATATATGGTTAATTGTAAAGGTATTGCATTAATATCATTTGCCATACTCGGATTGATGATATATTCATGTGATCCGCTTGTAAACAAATTTGATGACACCGAAGATGCAAAGATGTACACGGCAAAAAATATTCAGACGCCACCGAATAACATTGACACTTTTATATTTATGACCTGGAATATTCGGTTTGGTGTTGCCCGTATACCCTGGTTTGGGGATTGTTGTGGAAATAAGGTAATAGTAGCAAAAAGCGATGTACATCAAAATCTTGAAAATATAGCCAACTTTATAAATGAAGTAAGACCTGATATTATCTTCATGCAGGAAGTTGATATAGAATCCAAGAGAACTGCCTACATTGATGAAGTGCAGTGGCTTCTTGATAATACCTACTTCAATTATGGTTGTTATGCTTCAATGTGGGAAGCTCAATTTATACCTTCTGATGGATTGGGGCGCGTTAATACCGGAAATGCTATTCTTTCACGCTGGAAGATAGAAGAAGCAGACCGAATTCAACTACCGCTACGTGGAGATCAGGATGCGCTTACGGAATATTTTTATTTGAGGAGAAATTTACTTAAGGCAAAAATTGCCGTTCCAGGTATTGATGACTTTTATGCTCTCGATGTTCACCTGTCCGCTTTTTCGACTGATGACACCAAACAAAGACAGTTAGATCGTGTTATCGAAGAACTTGAGACACTTGACAATACCAAATTTGTTATAGGAGGTGATTTTAATCTTATTCCGCCGGGCTCTGATTCGACTGATTTTTGCGATGAAGATAAATGTGCCGGGGAATCATTCCATGGTCCAAATGATGATCCGATGCACAAAGAAGGAAGTTATTTCACGCCGGAAATCAATTGGTTACAAGTCATGTATTACAACTACAGCCCCGCCGTACCCCATACGGATTACATAAGTGATCAGGAACATTACTTTACGCATACACCAGAATGGGACGGCTTCTGGAACCGCAAACTTGATTACCTTTTTACAAATATGAATTGGATTACCGGTACTGACTCTACATATCAAAATATTACATTTGAAAACAGTCTATCAGATCATGTTGCCGTTAGTGCAAAATTGGAGGTCGAAAATGGCAAATAAAAATATCATCAGATATATTGGAATATTAATAATTTTAATTGGAATGAATTCGGCTTTGGTTTCCGATGAATTTTCGGCAAATCAAAACTGGTCTTCAGGTACTGCCTATCTGCTCCCGGTAAAACGGTACGAAATCGGTTTATTTCAACCTTTGAGATATGGACTATCTGAAACCAGGGAATTATCACTTCATCCAATCTTCGCTTTTGTGTCACCAAACTTAAATCTAAAACTGGCCCATGATAAATTGGGCAAGTTACAATTTGCTTCCGATCATGGTATCAATTATCCAACTATTTTAATGAATCTGATATCACGTGAGGGAACCGGAGGAATTATCTCTCCCGAATTTGAAATACCCCATATGATTTCGATTTATAACGGAGTAATTTTATCAAAGCCGCTTGGGAATTACCATCTAATTACCGTCAAGGCTGGTTTTAATTTTGCATTAAAGTTCGGCGAACTTGATAAAAGAACAACAATCGACTTACCTTTGGTTTTTCCACGGTTAAATGTTTTTTATAACGGTTATGGCTTCAGAAGTGGCTGTGATTTAAAAGGAAAAATATTTAAAAAGTGGTTTTATTTAGCCGATATTGACGTCTTTTATTTTCCCGGTGCAGACGAAGATTTCGCCTTTGAACATAAAGGTTTAATTCAATGGAATAAGAGTAAGAAGTTCCAACTTTGTTTTGGGTATAAATTATCCTACTGCAATTATCCATTTGGTTCCCAATGGCATCTGTTGCCTGCTTTTGATATCCAGTTTGCAAAGCAGTTAAAAACTAAGAAGTAATAATAGATTTTTTATTAGTAATGATGGAATCGTAAAAAGTATCAAAACTGTCATTCCCTCGAAGAGGTCTCTTTGAGATGAACGAGGTACGAGTGCTTCAAAGAAGTCCCTGGTGGGAAAGAATCTCTATAGAGTTCTCGTTGGAGATTCTTTTTCGCTTCGCTCATCCGGCAGCTGCCGGACACATATAATCACTTTTTACGATTCCATCAGTAATGACAGTAGGGTTGGAAGATTATCGTTTGAGGAAGTCTTCCGCTTTCGCCATTTGTTCCGGCTTCCCGATATCCAGGAATTGACTGGGATTGTGACGAAACGCCTGGATGGAATATTTACCACAAATCTGTAAATACAGATCGATAATGGAGAATACATCCTTATCGGGCATGAGTTTGAAAATAGCCGGATCAATGACATGAATACCGCTGAAAGCAAGTGTTTCATAGTTTTCGTAATCCCGAACGGGACCGCGGATTTCACCGGTTTCAGTATTTTTCCAACCTGCCATACGATTTTCACTGTTAAACAGCAAATAACGGGACGTATCACGTTGACTGACTGCAAGAGTTGCCAGCGAACCTGAACTTCTGTGAGCCATCATCATCGCCGATAAATCGATTGTGGATAATACATCAACATTATGCAGCAGAATAGGCTCTCTGCCGGCGAGTAGGGGAATCGCTTTTTTGAGTCCGCCGCCAGTTTCCATAAGGTTATCACGTTCATCGGAAATCCGGATATTAAGACCAAAATTTTCGTTTTGTTTCAGGAAATCGATGATTTTAGCGGCAAAGTGATGAATATTGATGACAATATCAGTGAAACCGAATAGCTCAAGGCGGGTGATGACATGTTCCAGAAGTGTTTTCCCGTTGACCTCGATAAGGGCTTTGGGAAGATCATTTGTAAGAGGCTTCAGCCGTGTCCCCAAACCGGCTGCAAAGATCATCGCTTTCATAATTGGTTTTATCACGATAAGTAAAATGGAATTATTGTTTCATTTCCAGCTCAAGATGGCGGAGAACCAGTTTGATATCGAATTTTGATTTTAAGTGCTTAGCCAGCTCTTCAGCGCAATAGACAGAGCGATGCTGCCCACCGGTACAGCCGAAGCTGATCATTAAATTGGTGAAACTTCTCTTTTGATACTTATCCACTGATTGATCAACAAGATTGGTGACATGGTTAATAAATTGTTTTATATCGTTTTCTTTGTTCAGAAAATCAATTACCCTTTTGTCTTTTCCCGTAAAGTTTGCATACTCTTCGTATCGTCCCGGATTGTGGATGGCGCGACAATCAAAAACAAAACCGCCGCCATGCCCCGATACATCAATTGGAATACCCCGTTTATAGGAGAAACTATTAACCGTTACCGTCAATGTTTTCTGGTCGGTACTGATGCTCTTTAAACGTTTTGAGTGAACGACTTTTTCCAGAATGTTCAATAAGGTTGGAATTTTAACCGGTAACTGAACAGTATTTAGCAGGGTCGATAGATTGTTCAAGGCATAAGGAATACTCTGAAGGAAATGCTCTTTTTTCTCATAAAATCCGCGGAAGCCGTAGGATCCCATTGCCTGCATGATCCGGATCAGCACATAGCCGTAGAAATACTGAGTAAACTCCTTGGGTTTGATGTCGATCAGACTTGATGTAACT
>JAHIOG010000187.1 GCA_018895675.1 bacterium | reverse complement strand
AATGAAATTTGGCAAATTAAATGTTGAAAATTCCCAATCAGTTTCCCGACAATACGGTATCAGGAGTATTCCTACCCTGTTAATTTTTAAAGATGGAGAGGTTGCCACTCAAATTGTCGGCATGCAGCCAAAACGCAAACTGCAAGAGAAGATTTTAGAGATTATATAAAGACTTAATTCTCGTTTTATAAAATTCATTAGTCCCGGTTGATTCAACGGGGATTTCTTATTCTGTAATTTACAGTTCCGTCAGGTCCTCAGACCTGGCGGGATGATCGGTAATGGTGATAAAGCGAGTTAAACCTGTCAGGTTTAATTGATACTTCTATTTTCGATGCGTTTACTCGTATAAACCTGACAGGTTTAATACGGGTCTTTTTATTGCAACTTAAGTCAAGTCCAGTCAGGAGATTTTTCCTTTTGTTGATGATTTTTTGTTGGACTTAACTCAAGTTGTAGGCTCTTCTCCCCACACCTCAACAATTCTGTTCTTTGTCTTTTGTTCGTAAATTTCTATTTGTTTATTGTTTGCGTTTATCATTTCTTGTTGGACAAATATATATGTAAAAGGGATTATATAATTTGGGAGAATACGAAAGTGGGGTAGAGGCTATGAAGAGAGAGGAGCGGAGGCAGAAATCCTCTCTCCGCTACAAAGAAATCCCGTAAACTAAGCGGTTTAAGACAAATAACAGCGTCAGATAAAGTAAGTTTTTGTTATGCATTGGTATTATGTGCTTGTTTCAATTCCCATTCTAAATAACCCACTCGTTTTTTTACGACATTATAATATGAGGCATTAAAATCTTTGATTAATAAATCCAAATTATCTTTAATACATTCATTCAAAGAGTTTTTTTCTAATAATGTAACATATGGTCCGAACAATTTAGATAATTGCTCCTCTTTAATTGAACCATCACCATAATCAATTATATATCCAGTAAAAATTCCTACTGATGTTAACAATGGAGATATGTATAAGAATAGGATACAATCGGGAATATAGCCATCTGTCACAAAATTGATCTGTGTATAACTATCTGGCCAAGAAAAGGATTGTTCAATCTTATGAGTAACAGAAATTAATTTAGGCTTTGGGGCAAAAAAAGCAATTGAACTCATGAGATTAGAATACAACGGGTCTTGTTTCTCATACTCTCTTTCTGTATCAATTTTATGAATTGTTCTAAGTTTCGAATTGCGAATTTGGGGGACGATAAGTGCCTTAACTGCCTGAGGCATATCATCAGCTTTCATTTGATTTGGATTTTTAATCTCAAGACCATATGTATTTACTTTTTCTATTAATTCAGAAAATATAGATGATGCTGTTATTATACTATCTAAGAGTATTTTATGGTGTGAATCATCCCCAATTCGCGGAACTGTTCGAAGTTTTTTTAATTGTTCCTCGAGTGTGGTACGCTCAGTGCTAATATCGATATTTAATGATTCTTCTTTTCGTTTTTCAGGGGTTAATTTTTTACTTTTAGTAATTCTTGAAGCGATTGAAATATTCCCAGAGATTGCTGAATTGAATGTTGGTGTTTGCTGTTTATTATGATCATCACACCATTGCTTCACGAAATTGCACGTATCTAATTTCAATTTTTCTGGATAAATATGATCGCCTTCATGTGTATTTAGAATTCCATCTACTAAATATTTTGTAAATACTCCATGTTCAAAATTATGATCCGCATAACTAAACTCATTTGATTTACAACCAGCAAATGTGAGCCATCCTTCGGATGACCCAGACATTATATCTCTACTAAAATTTTCAAAATTTAATTTTGCTTCATCTGCTGCTCGAACATCATGACCTGAATGACACGAATCAAATATTCTTACGTTAATAACTGAGGGATTTCGTAATATTGTACTTATATCTCGAAGAGGCAAAGCAGTTTTAGAGAAGTTACCATCGGATGTATTAGGAAGAATCAAATAACTATCATTATCTCTAAATGCTCCATGTCCAGCATAATAAAATAAAATAGTATCTCCAGGATGTAATTTATTTGAAACTTGAGTAACTATCTAGGATGTCTTTAGGAGTTGTTTTTTCATTTTTATTTAAAAGATCTAGATGAGTATCTTGCTCAGCATAATCGAAATAATTAATCAGTGTATCATTTAATAATTTTGCATCACTGTGACAATAAGGCGTTGAATAATATTCATCGTATTCTTCAGACGCAAAAATTATAGCAAACCTTTTCATTTATACCTCATTTTAAAATGTTATGCATAACATAGATTTATTCAAGTTTCATAAGTGCTTATAGTGGTTTTTTTTGCATAATATTTTTCATCGGAGCTGACTCAAGTTGTAGATTATTCTCCCCAAACCTCTCCTATCTTGTCCTTAATCTTCTGCTCATAAATCTCTATCAGCCTCTTGTTTGCTTCTACCAGTTTTTGCTCTTCTTCGATACGGGCAACGATCTCCTGCTTGATGGATAAGGGGGGAAGGGGGATTTTCAATATTTTCAATTCTTTACGATTAAACAATCCGTTTACATTCATTCGCATGAATTGAAGGTAACGGCCTTCTTTTCGATAGTTATTAAGCATATACCATAAGAACTTTGATATTAAAGATTCTGGCTTTACTCTGATGCCGAGTAGAAAAGAAGCAAATACATATTTACCCTCGAAATCAAAATAACCAGTTTTACCTACTAAATGCTTGCTTCCATTTCGCCAATTGAAAAGCAAATCACCTTTCTGACAATAATTTATCGTTTTCTTTTTCGGCAGTTCTATTGTTCTGATACCCTCATAGGAAATTACACCATCTGCATCAATGCTGTTCATTGAGATAATCGGAACACCATCTTCGCTTTCGCTTTTTGGAATAGAAAGAGTCAAGCCACTTACAAAATCAATCACCTCTCCTAACTCCACAACTTCCCAATCAGGGTCAATCTTGATAGTGGGTTTGTAGTTCTCCACCACCTGCCGGGCGCCGTCGATGATTTTCTGGTAGCCGTCAATTTCAGCGATGATTTCCTGCTGGACTTCGAGAGGAGGAAGAGGAATTTTGATTGTTTCAATATCGGCCAATCTTAGAGAAGGATAGTTTTGATTTTCAGTCAAATTATTTGCGTCAATACCACACAATAAATAAAAAAGAAAATGAGGTAATATTTTATCATTATTTGCAATAATAGTTGCCAAATGGCTTGATACATATCCTTCAATTCCTAATATAACTCTGTGATTAAGAAATGTCGAAGCACCACTTTTGGGGAAAAGTATCGTTTTTTGAGGAAATAATTTCTATTAGTTTTTTGTAAGTTTCATTGTTGTTCTTTGCTTTGGTTATTGTAGGTATTAGCTTATCAACTGTATTTTTAGGCAATAATGATTTTATTT
>JAHIOG010000186.1 GCA_018895675.1 bacterium | reverse complement strand
CAACATAACCAAGAGCACCCCAGAATTCTTCCGGGATGAAATCGAGAGGAGAGACGAAATACGCGATTGCGACTGCCAGTTTAGCTTTACTTTGAGGTGTGATATCGTTTTCACCGGACAATTTTATCAAAAGTTGAAAAAGGTCGGGAGTGTATTGAATATATTTGCCCCATTTGCTTGTTTTTCCGACGGGTGTTGCCAGCCAGTTTTGAATTTGACTGCGAAGACCGTCAATATATTCATTATGCTGTTCAGACATTTGAAGACTCTCCTTTTCCCTTTCTGCGCTCCTCTATTCTTTGACGTCGTCTAATCAGGTATTCGTGCAGCCATATCTTTGATTTATACATACAAGTTCGTTTTTTTGCGATTAGGCGGAAAGAAATCAATACGAAAACAAGATAGATAAGCCCGATGCCTACCATTGCCCAGAAATACATTGGATTTCCGGTTCGATGGCTATAAGCAGGTAGATTGATAGACAGGATAAGTGGTATGACGATGAAAAATGTCACGGCTGATGAAAACATATAATCAGATGCCACCGGCGTTTCAAAATCCGGATCAATTACCCTCAGCAGCGCTAAACCCGTTGGCATTGTTCCGGTACACGCTCCAAAAATAATCAACGTTCGCTCAAAACGATGATTAACAAATAGTCGTGAACACAACCAGGGTACGGTCGCCATTACAGCGATTCCGGCAATGATACACATGACTGTAATCGGTATCCAATATTGCGCAACCACAACCAGTGAAATTGCAGCAATGGCTCCGGAAACCATCAGATCAACTGAAATACCGGAAATGCGAGTTAAACATCCATTATCAAGAGTATGTTGTATGTTAAGTAAATTCAGTATCCCCTTGAAAGCCAGTGCAGTAAGGGCGGCAAAAACAAAACTGATTCCCCATAAGTTCACCGCTAATTCCATACCGGCTTGTCCGGCAAAAGAGAGTAAGTATGTGAGTAATTTCAACAATAAAAAACTCAACAAATAGACAACTAACACCATAGATCCATTATATGTCAAAGAATCTATGGCTTCAGTCTCTGTAGTAAGATGTGATCCGACCGGGAGTTCTTTGTCTTTCGAATAAACGCCTGTGGAAACATTCCGTTGTCTGAGTTTCTTAAGTTTTTCTTCCGTGATCCATTTTTTCCGGATACCATAATTGATCAGCCACATGCCGCCAAAACACGCCCATATAAACCCAACAGCTGCGAAAGTTAAGCCGACTGTTCCGGCGCCCTGAAAACCAAACGATTCCCAACCCTGACCGATTGCATATGCCTGTCCCGGACCCAACGCAAATCCAAGAGGAATAAACAATCCGAATGATGGAAAAAGCGAAGGAAAAAAAGTTTTCATGAAAAAGAATGTTAGCAGTAATCCGATTATAATCTGAATTGCATATTGTGAAATTATGGCGACAGAAGTGGAAAAGATACCCAGATCGCCTTTTATTCTGGGCATCGGCGCTTTTCGTAGTGACATTGCAATAAAGGAAATACTCAACAGGTGATAAACCATTGCCCCAAGATCACTATTATTCATGCCGACATATTTCGCAACAAAATTGTAGAAAAATAAAAGCATAAAACCCGCTGTTAACGCATTCGGGATAAGATACTTCTGAAAGAACTTAATCCTGGTACGCAGCAGGGTCGCAAACAACAGCGCAATTGATATTACGCCTAAATCCAAAAAAAACTTCCACGGAAAATTCATAACTCCTCCAATTTCACATAGGTGTAATTGTAAGATAAAAAGATTGGAAAGTAAAGAAATTTATCTGATGATAATTGACCTTGAGGGATTTCTTGTTAGTATTTCCCTTCAGCAAAATCGTATAGACCGATCAAAATATAATGAGTAAAACAGCTTCTCGTCATAAAGTGAGTATTAGACTTAAATTGAATAGTTTATGTAACACAAACACTTTTAACCCGTTAAATGCGAAGCATATTTAACTGGGTCCTGTTTGTGGACAACGCTCCCGCGTGATAATCAACTTTGCGAAAGTTTCTTCGGATAATGTGAAAGATTCAAGTAAGTATCGTGAAGTACCTTTAAATACCTTTCGCAAAGATATTCTTATCTCTGGTTGCAGGGTTGCGCTCTGTAATCAATCGGCTGAGCAATATCTTTCCGGCGCAGGAGCCCAGGAACGAGGGTAAAAACCACTGAAGTGGTTCAATAATTACGGGTTTTATTGATCCCCACGTTAAAACGTGGGGTTACCGTTTCTTTCTGACTACGGGGTTGTACTCCATAGCCTTTTAGCCGTGTCACCGCAGGAGCGGAGACACGAGGAGTTTTATAAAGCAAACCCGTTTTCAATTAAACGAAGTGGAATCAAACGGGTTTCGCGGATTTCTGAGTTTATGACGATGTGCTTTGGTTATGCTTCGGGACGCTAAAACCCCATACCGAAAGTATCAGGTATCCGGCGTAAATGTCATAAAAT
>JAHIOG010000185.1 GCA_018895675.1 bacterium | reverse complement strand
TATTTTTAGCGATTCTGGCTTTAGTCACGAAATGGAATAAACAAAAACCATTGAATGATTCAAATTAAAGCCAAAATAAACTGGGTCAATCCGGATTTGTGAACAGCTAATTTCATGATTTCACTGGAAAATAGCACAGAGGGGTTACCCACAGCCGCGCCCGCTGCCCTTAAATAGCGGGCAGGCGCGGCTGTGGGTAACTCCGTCCTCGCCTATGCCAAGACCCCAAAACGGCTGTACGGATTTGTTAGGAAATCCGTACACACAAAATCGGCATGATATGAAATAATAGCAGTTTTCTAAGAAGTTATGCTATTTAAGAGATTTGGATATAGCCCGAATTTTGAACAGATGTGTACGTGCTAGAAAAAATGACTATTGCATTCAAATCAATTTTGAAACCAATTTTCATAGTTGGTATGAATGGCTCGGGAACTACTATGCTGGCGGACTGCCTGAATAATTGAATAATCACTCCAAAATATATATCCATCCATTAGAAAGCAGGGTAATACCATTTTACTATCACAATATAGCAAAGTTTGGAAATCTATCAACCGCTATTGGGAAAGCGAGATACTTTGAAGTAAAGTATGAAGAATTGACAGATTCTGCAGTCGCAGGGTTAACTCTTAATGAGCTGGGTTATCAAGTTCTGTTTAACCACGGTGATAATGACATCTCACAATTCAAGCTTAATATTTTGAAATGGACAGATATAGTCAATACTATCATATGTTATTTTAGCAGATATAAGGGGAAGAATAGAATTAGAAGGCCCCTTAAAAAGGTTTCAACATCCAAAAAACAAGGTAGGTTTTAAAGGCTATGATTGTAATTACGGATTTATTAACGGAACCTTATGATGAAGGAGCAAAATGTGCCACATTAAACCTCATAGATAATCTAAAACAACATTATGGCTCGATTATATTTTCTATTAATGGAGATGATGTAATTGATTATGTTGATTTTTCCTATAGCCTGAATAAACTGTTATTTAACTTAAGTTTTTATAAAAAGGTCAAAAGCTATAATGACAAAGTGCTTTACATTCCTGAAGCATCAATAACCACAGGATCGTTTATTAGAGCTGGATTAATAAAGACATTTACAAAAAGCAGAGTTACAATGCTGTCTATGCAACCGAGAAAATATAACCCGGTTGAGAAATTGTTGATAAAAATTACTCCGAAAATTCGTGTAATCACGCAGTCGTCGAGTGGTGCTAATTATTTAAACAGAATGGGCATATCGACATTGATATTGCCGCTTGGTGTGGATGATAATAAATTCAATGTAGTTGACGGAAAAAGTAGAATATTGCTAAGAAAAATGCATTCAATTCCATTCGATGCAAATGTGATTCTACATGTCGGTCATATACGCGAATCAAGGAACCTGGAATGGTTAATCAAGATAAAGCAATGTCTGCCAGAAATAAAAGTGATTATTGTTGGCAGCACATCTACGGTTAAAGACGAAAGATTATATAAATCCCTTGTGCAAAATGGCATAATTACAATTACGGATTATGTCCAAAATATTGAGGAAATATATAAAATAGCAGATTACTATATATTTCCTGTCATTAATAAAGATGCAGCCATTGAAACACCGTTATCAGTTTTTGAGGCAATGGCATGTAATATACCCATTATTACAACAAGGTTTGGCTGTCTTCCTGATATATTTAGACAAGACCAATGGTTTCATTATGTAAAAACAAGTGATGAGGTAGTTAAAATATTGCAAACTCACAGAATTGGCGAATGTAATAATAGAAATAAGATAAAACTTTATACGTGGAGTTCGATCGCAAAACAAATAAGTGAGATAATTGGTTAGCGGCTTCTATTATGGCAATTATTTATATATCTGGTATCGATGGTTGTGGAAAAACAACCCAGGCAAAATTACTTGTTAGTAAGCTGATAACAAATGGGTTTGATGCCGAATACATATGGATGAGATGGGAACCATCATTTGAAAAAATTATCAAGTATTTTCGGTCGATAATAGTAATGAAAAATGCAGGAAAGAATCCCACTAAAAAGGAAATTGAAAATATCGAATATGGGAAATGGGATAAATTCAAGCGGAAGGTGCTATCAAGTAGTGTAATCAGGCAATTTTGGTGGTTACATGCCTGTGCAGATTATTATTACACATCACGAAAACAATTAAGAGAAATTAATGCAAAAACGGTCGTAATTGACCGTTACGTAGATGATTTTATTATTGATCAAGCAATTAATTTCGGTCTTTCGCCTGAGGCTTGTGTTAAATTGGAGGATAATGTTTTTTTAAAAAAGTTCAAGACTCCTGATATAAAAATTATTATCGATTTGTCAGCAATAGGGGGTTATACCCGTAAAAAAGATGGAACACCTTTGAACTATCTAAAACAGCGGGAAGCATACTATAAGAGATTGCATGCGATGAATAATTCAGTGCACCTGGATGGGTTTGAAGACATCCACTCACTTGCAAGTAAGATTGATAAGCATGTAACAGGTATATTAATAAGGGATTAACTTGAAAAGTAGACGATTAATTCTTCTTGGTATTGATGGAATGGACTTTGATCATACGCGGTCTATGCCGGATAGTCTTCCAAATATAAAAAGATTATCTGAGGATGGTATGGTAAAACCGTTTAAATCAGTCTTCCCCCCAGACTCAATTCCATCATGGATCACCTGTTATACGGGCAAAGATCCATCTGAGCACGGAATCCTTGAATCTGTTAATTATTTGGCCAAGAAAGATGAACGTCTAAAGGTCGATACATCTATTTTCCAAGGAAGAACTTTTTGGGATATCATTGGTTCTTCAGGGATTGAAGTATGCGTTATAAATCCCTTTATGGCCTATCCAGTATGGCCTGTAAATGGAGTAATGATTAATGGCCCTGTTTTTATTGATGGTAATATCCAGGTTTCTGATCCTACCTGGGTTGAAGGTGTAACAGTGCCAAAAAGTTTAGGGGGCATTGTTGATTTCCCAACCAAAAAGAGGTTAGGAGAATTTGTTAAAAAAACGGTTTCCGATACAACAGAACAGGCCAAATTTGGATTGTCATTATTAGAGAAAAAAAAACCTGGCCTTTTCTTTCAGACATTCCTCACAATGGATCGAATTCAGCACTTTCTTTGGCGGTATTGCGACAAAAATGATCCAACTTATCCTGGTAAGAATCCATTTAAAGATGTAATAGATGAGTTTTACATACTAATTGATGGAATAATAGGGGATTTTCTTAAAAGTATTGAACCTGAGGACAGTCTAATTGTTTTCAGTGATCATGGACATGGAATGCGCTGTACTCACTGCTTCAATATTAATGAGCTACTACGCCAACGAGGCTATCTTCAAAGTACTGCTGATGGTAAATGGATTAGTTATCAGTTGATTGTAGAAAGACTGAAGAACAGTGTGCTTAATTTTATGAATGAACATAATTTGGAAGACTATATAAGGGTGGTTGCTCGCTTTATCCCAAACGCCAAGAATTTAAAAAAGGGGAAACATATTACCGAAGAAACCAAAAATATGGCATATGCTTCTGACTTTACAGGAACAAATCCGTTTGGAGGTATTTGTATCAACAGAGAATTAGTTCATGAGTATGAATGTTTCCGAAGCAAACTAATAAAAGAACTTAAAGAGGTTGAATACAAAGGCAACCCAGTATTTGAGTGGATAAAAAGAAGGGAGGAAATGTTTAAAGGCCCATTTCTCGATCGCTATCCTGATATATTGTTTTGCCTGAAAGAACAGTTTGGCGTTAATTGGAGCCTTCATACAAAAGTGTTTTCTGTTAATCCAACGCATAAGAAAATTAGCGGGGGGCATAAAGAATACGGTGTATTTTTCAGTAATTTGCCATCGGTCAATTATGGAGAAAATAAAAATCCAATGATGAATAATTTTTTCTCTACAGTCCTTGATCTGTTCGAGATTAATTGGAATGTGATTAAAAAAGATGAGATTTATATACGCTAAAGAATGAATGTGCTCATAATAAATAAATTCTTCTTTCTCAATGGTGGATCTGAAAAGGTTTTTTTCCAGGAAAGACGATTTCTCATTGAACAGGGAATTAAGGTCATAGATTTGTCTATGCATGATCTCAGAAATTTCTCCTCTTCATATTCCCATTACTTTATTCAGAATATTGACTATCGCGCCTCAAAGGGTATTAAGAGTAAAATCACTCAAGGGATAAAATTTATTCATTCAACAGAAGCAGTCAGCAAAATAGAGAGAATAATTAAAAAAGAGAAACCGGACATTGCCCATCTTCACAACATATATCACCATTTGACCCCGTCTATAATACCTGTGCTAAAGAAACACGGAGTTAAAATAGTGCTTACCCTTCATGATGGAAAACTAATTTGCCCGAGTTATTTAATGCTGAGAAGGGGTGAGATATGTACGGCTTGTGAAGGGAGATATTTCTGGAAACCTGTAACTAAGAAATGTCAGGGATCTTTGATCGGGGAATTACTTCTTATGTTTGAGGCATCCTGGCATAAATGGAAGGGAAATTACAGATTAGTGGATCTCTATATTGCGCCAAGTCGTTTTATTGCTGAATTGATAAGCAGAAGAATTCCGGAGGAAAAAATACGTGTGCTTCATAATGGGGTTGATACTGATGGTCTTAACCAGAGCATACAGGATGAGGGTTATGGCCTTTATTTTGGAAGAATTTCAAAGGAAAAAGGAATTGAAACCTTACTTAAGGCCAACAAGAGTTTTAGTGACAATATGGCTTTGAAAATCGCAGGAACAGGGCCAATGGAAGATATGTTACGCAAGGGGTATCCCGATGTGGAGTTCCTGGGCTACAAAAAGGGAGAAGAACTGAATGAGATAATATCTAAATCTGCCTTTGTTGTGGTACCATCGGAATGTCATGAGAACTGTTCAATGGTGGTGCTTGAGGCAATGAGTATGGGCAAGCCAATAATAGGCAGCAGGATAGGGGGGATACCTGAACAGGTAGAGGACGGGAAAACGGGATTTTTGTTCGAGATGGGAAACGTGGGCGAACTCGCTGAGAAGATGAAAATATTGACGCAAAACAAAAAAATGCGTGTAGAATATGGAAAGGCTGCAAGGAAAAAAGTGGAGTCTGAGTATTCACTTGCGCGTCATTGTAACGGCCTTTTAGGGATATATGATGAGCTACTACAGAAATAATGCAAGTTGGCATTAGTAAAAGGAAAAGAGTTTCTGAGAATCAATTTGAGGATATGATATGGAAGGTTGTTTAATTGTGACATATAGATGCAATGCAAAATGTTACATGTGTAATACCTGGAAACACCCTAGCAGGAAAGAGGAGGAATTTACTTATGATCTGGTTAGAAAAATACCGGATGCACTGAAATTCATAAACATAACTGGGGGAGAGCCCTTTCTTAGAGAGGATCTCGATCAAATAGTTCAATCCGCGCTCACTAAAACAGATCGGTTGGTTATCAGCACAAATGGTTATTTTACTAAAAAAATAGTTAAATTAGCTGAGAAATATGGAAACAGGATAGGTATACGTGTATCTATTGAGGGACTGCCTGCTGCTAATGATGAATTACGAGGGATTAAGGACGGCTTTGACCATGGGCTCAGGACATTAGTAAGTCTGCAGGCAATG
>JAHIOG010000184.1 GCA_018895675.1 bacterium | reverse complement strand
GTTTTATGAGACCCGTCAAAACTTTACCCGGTCCAACCTCAACGAAAGTTTCCGCTCCGTTATTGATCATATTTACAACGGAATCCGCCCACAGAACCGGAGAGGTTAACTGTTTATGGAGCCGTTCGCGGATTTCGGCTGGATCCGTTGTGGCAGTTCCGGTAAAATTCGAGTAAACCGGATAGTGAGCCTTTTGAAAACAGGCTGCATCAAGCGCTTCTTTTAATTTTTCACCGGCGTTTTGCATTAAACTGGAATGAAACGCTCCACCAACCGATAATTCGATAACACGCTTAGCGCCAGCTTCTTTTAATGTCAGCATTGTGGATTGAACCGTATGAGTATTACCACTGATGACAATTTGATTTGGCGAGTTATAATTGGCGATATTACAGACTCCATCAAAACCCGATTTGTCCAGTACGGATTGAATAGTATCGTAATCCAGTCCGACAATGGCAGCCATAGTGCCGGAGTTAGTTTCCGTGGCGATCTGCATCTGTTCCGATCGGACTTTTACCAGCTCTAATCCTTGTTCGAAATCAAGCGCACCGGCGGCAACCAGTGCGGAGTATTCGCCGAGACTGTGACCGGCAACCATGTCCGGAATAATGTTTTTGGCTTTGAGCTCTTCAAACACAATCAGTGAATGAATAAAAATTGCAGGCTGGGTAACACGTGTCTGGGTGAGCTCTGCCAAGGGGCCATAGAAAGAATATTCTTTGATAGAGAAATCAAATAATCTGTCTGCATGGTCGTAGTATTTCTGCGCAATGGGTCTGGTATTGTAAAAATCGAGTCCCATCCCGACGAATTGTGATGCTTGTCCGGGGAATACGAATGCAGTTTTTTTCATGACCTTATAAACTCCATTTCATTAATACGCTGCCCCACGTGAAACCACCGCCAAAGGCTGACATCAACAGTAAATCACCTTTTTTTAACCTGCCCTGGTCGTATGCATCAACAATTCCAAGTGGGATAGTCGCGGCAGTAGTATTAGCATATTTATCGATATTGATCATCACCTGTTCGTCTTTCAGTTTTAACCTACTGACACAGGCGTCGATAATTCGTTTATTAGCCTGGTGAGGAATGAACATCCCAACATCCTCACTTTTGAAGGAGTTACGTTTCAATAGGTCAAAAGATACCTCTGCCATTTTACTGACGGCGAATTTAAAAACGGTTTTACCTTCCTGGTAAATATAATGCATTTTCTTATCGATTGTCTCATGAGTCGCCGGATTTTTACTGCCACCGGCAGCCATGTAGAGGTAGTCTTTTCCCTTGCCATCCATTTTCATGATATAATCGAGAATTCCATAATCTTCTTCGGTCGGTTCAAGCAACGCTACACTGGCGGCGTCGCCAAAGAGAATGCATGTATCGCGGTTTGTATAGTCCGTGATACTGCTCATGGTATCAGAGCCAACCACCAATACTTTTTTATAACGACCATTTTCGATAAATTCTGCCGCGATAGCGAGAGCGTAAACAAATCCGGAACAGGCGGCGGATATATCGAATCCGAAAGCATTTGCAGCGCCAATGTTGTACTGGATTAAAGCCGCCGTAGCGGGAAAAAACATATCCGGAGTTATAGTCGCAACTATTATGAGATCTATCTCTTCGGGATCGACATTGAAACGACTTTGCATATCTTCAAATGCTGCGGATGCCATATCAGAGGATGCTTCTCCCTTTGCTGCTATATGACGTTCGAAAATACCCGTACGGGCCCGGATCCATTCATCAGACGTATCGACCATTTTTTCCAGTTCGTAGTTATTGAGGATGCGTTCCGGTGCGTATTTTCCAATAGCTGTAATAGTTGCTCGAATTTTTTTCATGTTGATCCTTATTACGTAGAATATATTATTTTGATAGGAAAGGTGGTAGAAAAAAAATCAGTAAAACGGTAGATATAAATTAGCATCAACAAAAACCAATTAATTTTCATGGAATTTACTGCTGAAGGTATAATTATTTTTCTTTAGCAGAAAGCACAGGTCTGCCACGATAATAGCCACAGTTTGGACAGGCGCGATGAGGCAGTCTTGGTTCATTACACTGTGGGCATTTTACAACAGTGGCGGCTGTCAATTTTTGGTGAGTTCTACGTTTATTTCTTCTTGATTTGGATATTTTACGTTTTGGTAAAGCCAAGTTATTACTCCTCCGCTATAATATTTAATAAATTTTCTAAAGGTTTCCATCTATCATCGGTTTTTTTATTTTCGCATCGACAAGTATCAATATTTAAAATTTTTCCACAACCCGGGCAGATACCCTTGCAGTTTTCGAAGCAGATCTTTTTCATCGGGATTTCAATGAGAATTGCATCCCGCGCGAAAGGTGTTAAATCCACTTCGTTTGTCTGTGGTGTAATTGGAATAATGTTTTCATCGATATCCGATGATAGCGATTTGACAGGACTCAATATTGATTGGAAACTCGCTTCCAAATAGAGTTTGTATGGTTCAAGACATCTGTCGCACTCCAGATTCAAGTTGGTATTTAGTTTGCCCTTTACCGTAATCTCAGGCGTTCCTTTATAGATATTTAGTTTCGCGAAAATCGGCTGTTGAAAACTGGTTTCGGTAATAGCCAGGTCTCCTTTTGAGAGTGTCAATTCGATTGTCTGGGCGCCTTCTTTTAATGAATTTAATCTTAATTTCATAACAACGGGCAAATTTATCAGCTGATGGTACCAGAATCAAGATATTTCATGTTGATATGGAAAAGGCGTCCCAATGAAGGGGCGCCTTTTACAGGAAATATCCTATATAGGTTATTCTTTGGATTTTGTTTCCTCGTCTTCTGTTTCAGTTTCCTCCGGCTCAGAAACATCGCTTACTTTGTCGCTTTCTTCTTTCTCTTCTTCTTCAAGTTCATCTTCATCTTTACGCTCTACAAGGTTTTCGTCATCTTTTTTCTTTCGCAGAATGACGTAAATAAGCGATTGTCCAATACTGAAATTAGTTAGCAAATAGGCAAGAACTGTACCGCCGATAACGAAAAGAGCAACTGTAATCAATACTATAGTGATGACATCAGTGGTAGTTAGATAAAGTGGTTTGACGATGCCGAGAGATGCCGGTGTGTAAATATTGAATATTCTGCTGATGAATGGAGTAAGAGGAGAATTTATGCCAAAAATATAAGAAGATGCCTGCTCGCTAATTCGGCTGAGTTTGCCACCCATTAACCAACTTTGTCCGAATACTAAGTTAAAAAAGCGGTAGCTGAAGATCATAATATAGGCGTAGATGTAGGTGGCAACTAACCCTAAAGCGCAGATAACCGCTTCGTATAAAACCAGTCGCCAGGGTTGCGCCCAGAGAGTCGAATAACTCTGAAAAACAGTTTCCATTGTATCTTCTTCTGCGTTACCAACGATGCTGGGAGCGAGAATCAGAGATATAATAAACACAACAGCTGTATAGACGACAAAAACAGCTACAACGAAGTAAAGGAGATAAGGTAATCCTAAAAACAGTATGTCTAATACTGGCCATTTTGCAATCCATGCCGCAATGATTGCCATGACAATAAAGAAAACCATAATAAGAAGAATCGATACTGGTCCCATTATTACAGCAGTTCCATGTTTTTTTACATATTCATAACTGTCACCTGATGAGAAAAACTCATCTCCCTTGAGTTGCTTGTATGTAATTCTGGAGACTGCCAGGGAAGCCAGCATGAATATAATGACCCAGGACAGAATACCGACGCAGTAAATGACCCAGGCATACCAGGCGATCGGTAGATTTACATTCCAAAAACAGGGAAATAAGAAATGAGCATTCCATATTTCTGTAATAGATTGGCCGTTAATAATCAATGCCAGATAACTTAATATCAGGTATATTGCCCATCCCATTGCCAATCCGACTAAATGGACCCAGGTTTTTTTGCCGCTCAGAGCCAGGCGTGGTGCGCGAAATATATCGCGGATATCAAAATATAAAGGTTTCATTTACCCCTCCGTTTATTATTGGTCTTCTCTTACAAAATCGAGCCAAAGCTGTTCGTGAGGAAGTTTTGCTTTCAGATCATTCATCGTTTGTTTGGATGTCGCACGTGAATCGAAATTCCCGGTGCGAACCCGATACCAGGTTTCGCCGGTTTCATTAAAGTAGGCTTTTTGTATGTACAGGTCTAAACCGAGAAATGATAATAGTGAGACGGCTCGTTCAGCGCCTGCATATGTTTTCCATGATGATATTTGAATAGTAAAATTTCCGGAAATCTTGGGGATATTTTTTCCACGATCCGATTGCGGTATTGGGTATCTCTGTTTTGGTGGAGACGGTGGAGTATATGCGGATACAGAGGGTACGGTTGTTTTCGTATCTTCATAGACTGGTAACGGAGCCTTAAGCGCTTCTTCACTGAGCGCATATTCATCTTCCTGTGTCGATGCTGCGCTGGTTGTATCTTCAATAACTTCACAAAGCAGATCTTGCTTGCCCTTGGTTTTTCCATCAGGACCGACAATGTTATAAGCAACAATGTATTCACCAGGGATATCAGGGACGAATGAGACGTTAAAACTACGGCTATTAGGCTGAAAAGACAGAATATCCATGTTACTACCATCCGGTTTATCACTAAAACTCCAGGCATATGTACATGCCAAAGTATCTTCGCTGGTTTCAATAACAGGCGCTAAGTAAATGGGTTTCCCGACGAAACCGGGGATCGTTTCTGGTTTATCACAGGTCATGAAAATGATTAAAATTGCCACTAATAAGACTGTGAGATTTTTCATATGTGTACTCCTTTAAGGTCAATCACTTCGTAATTTCCATTAAGGAAAAGAAAAATGCAATTTCTTTCTGCGCATTTTTATCAGAATCGGATCCATGAACTATATTTCTCTGGACGCTTTCGGCATATAGTTTACGCAAAGTGTTATCAGCTGCTTTTGACGGATCGGTAGCACCGATGGTTTCCCGGAATGACTGAACGGCGTCATTTTTTTCTAAAACCATGGGAATACAAGGTCCAGACGTCATAAAATTAATAAGTTCGTTAAAAAACGGCTTGCCCTTATGAATAGCATAGAATCCTTCTACGTCGACTTTATTCAGATGAACAATTTTCATGGCGCGGATACAAAATCCATTGGAAAGGATAAAATCAATTACCTTGCCGGTTAAGTTTCGTCCGGTGCAGTCAGGTTTTAAAATTGCTAACGTTTTATTCATATTTTCTCTCTTAGGGAATTATTATTGGCGAGTCCTTATTTTACTAATTGATGTTTCTGAATGAAATCATCGAGTATTTCCCGGAGATTAGGGCTTCCAATTTCCTGAAGGTCGTAATAAACACGGGTATTGGGTTTATTGATTTTTATAATGCGGTTAAGGTCGATAGGGGTTCCGATGATTACCGAATCACAGTCTGTATTTTCAATGGTCGCTTCAAGGTCTTTTATCTGCTGATCACCATATCCCATAGCGGGAAGGAGTTTACCGATATTGGGATATATCCGGAAAGTTTCGGAAAGCTTTCCGACCGTAAAGGGTCTTGGATCGACGCACTCGGCAGCGCTGTATTTTTGAGCAGCTACAGTTCCGGCGCCGATTTTCATTTCGCCATGGGTCAATGTCGGACCATCTTCTACAACCAGAACTCGTTTGTTTCGTATGACTTCCGGTTTATCGACTTTAATCGGTGAAGCGCCGTCAATGACGAGAGCGTTGGGATTCACTTTTTGGATGCTTTCTCGCACTGTCTGAATACCTTCGGGAGATGCTGTTTCCATCTTATTGATTACGACGACATCGGCTAAGCGAAGATTGACTTCTCCCGGATAATAGCTCAGTTCATTGCCGGGGCGGTGAGGATCAGCTATGGTAATGGTCAGGTCCGGTTTATAGAAGGAAAAATCGTTATTACCGCCATCCCAGAGAATTACGTCGCAACCTTTTGGATCATTCTCTGCGTTACGAAGGATCGCTTCATAATCAACACCGGCATAAATGACATTGCCACGAGTAACGTGTGGCTCATATTCTTCCATTTCTTCAATAGTGCATTTGTGTTTGTCGAGATCGTCAACTGTAGCAAAACGCTGTACTTTCTGAGCAGTTAGATCACCATAGGGCATCGGGTGACGAACAGCAATAACGTTTAAACCTCTTTCCATCAATATTTCGATTACTTTGCGGGAAGTCTGACTTTTACCACAACCGGTACGGGTCGCACAGACGGCGATCACCGGTTTTGTACTCTTGACCATCGTTTCTTTCGGACCTAAAAGTATGAAGTTTGCGCCGGCTGCATTTATCAGGGCGCTCATATTCATAACTTTTTGATAGGTGACATCGCTATAGGAGAAAACACAATCGTCGATATTTAATTTTCTGATCAATTCCGGCAACTCTTCTTCGGCGTGAATCGGAATGCCGTTTGGATATAGTTTTCCAGCTAGCCCCGCCGGATATTTACGTCCTTCAATATCGGGAATTTGAGTAGCGGTAAACGCTAATACATTATAGCATTCATTCTCTCTGAAGAAAGTATTGAAATTGTGGAAATCTCTTCCGGCAGCGCCGATAATTATGACATTTTTTCTATTCAAAATTCACCACTCTTTAATATATTGTTGTGAAAAACTTGTGTTGAAAATCATTATATATTTAAGAAGGTTATTTGAAACCGAAATGATAAGTCCAGAGAATTAGCGATTGTGTGTATGATACTATCATAAATAATACATCGTTTTTACTTTTCTGTTCACAAAAATCAGTAAGCAAACTTAGACAAAGTCTCGTCGAAAAACAAGGAAAAGAGATAAGATATTAAGATTTCACAAGTCGAAATTTTAATAATTAGTGTGATTGTTAAAGAGTGAGTTCTAACCCCTCACGAGCGATGGATATTTTAATATCTTTATTTTTATAGCGCTTGTTTTTATAGGCAATTGCATCCTTGAGTATTGTCATTAATTTCTGGTCTGAGTATGAGGGGTCATGATGATAAAATAAAATATGCTTTATATTTGCCATCGCTGCAAAATCAACACCTTGAAGTGAAGTACTGTGTCCCCAGTTTTCTTTCTCAATACTTTCATCTATAGTGAATTGCGCATCGAATATCAAAACATCAGCGCCAGAGAAAAATTCGATAAACTTATTCAGTTTATCTTCAGAAATGTTCTTGTATTCTGAATCCGTGGCATATACAATAGACTTGTCGTAATAATCTATCCGGTACCCGAATGAACCGCCCGGGTGATTTAACATTTTATTGTTTATTTGTACGCCATCTAAATCGATGGTTTCCTCTTTACGTAATTGGATAAAATCGATGTTTGCGCCCATTGCTGATAATGAGACAGGGTAATATTCATCCTCTTGCTGATTACTGATACGTTGTTCCAGTCCGTTATGTACGCCATAGATGGTAATGTCATTTCCGGATGTATAGGCAGGTAGAAAATATGGAAAACCCATAATGTGATCCCAGTGAGTATGACTTAAAAAAATGTGTGCGGTCCCATACCCCTCGCTAAATTCCCGTTTCATAAAATACTCGCCCAGGCGTCTGATACCGGACCCTGCATCGAAAATAATATGAATATTATTAATAAAAACATATACACAGGATGTGTTGTTACCGACAAAACGTTTCATTTCGATCGGTAGTTCATCAATATATTTCTTTAAACTCTGTTCATCTTTTAATGTATGCTTCTGGGAGTCTTTCAGAATCTGTAACAATTTAGAATCATACTCAACCGGGTCTGGTGATGACGGGATGGAACCTCGCACACCCCAGAAAGACAGTTTAATATTTTCAGAATTGTTATTTGACATTGACATTTACCTCACTGGTTTAGTTTAAGGTTTTCTATGTCGGCTGGCTTTATCATGTTATTTATACATATCAATATGAAAGAATAATGCCAAAAAATCAACACTTTTTTATGATGAATCTAAAGAATCACCTATTTTGAAGAGAAAATGTGACCTGGAACAAATGGAATATTAAAGTGTGTAACAACGGAAACCGGATTTTCTCAGATATTTGTAAAGGAATTCTTGGAAAGTTACAGGTTTTTTTGTAATATATACGGATTTCTAAAAGATGAATTGAAATGTAAAGGAGCAAAAAAATGTATCGATTGATCGCAAGTTTTATGATAATAGCATTTTTTATGTTCGGATGTTCAAAGGAAGTCGTCGAAGATGAACCTGTTTCCGAACAATCTACTCAGGTTCAACCGCAGGAAGAAATAGCCCCGGAACCGGTCGTGGAATCTGTTTTAGTACCGGAACCAGAACCGGAGCCTGCGTCGTCATGTTTCCAGTTTCAGACATCGCGTTGCCTCCACACGGGTCGCGGAAGATCGCTCTAACGATCACACATGCCT
>JAHIOG010000183.1 GCA_018895675.1 bacterium | reverse complement strand
GGGATGGTTCGGCATCCAGGCGATCGACTGGCTGGGCAATCCCAAATGGGCAATGCCGGCCCTTATCATAATGGCGGTGTGGAAGGGATTCGGCTATAATATGATCATTTTCATCGCCGGACTGCAGAATATTCCTGAATCATTGTATGAAGCCGCAGATCTGGATGGGGCCAATGCACGACAGACGTTTCGGCATATCACTTTGCCAATGCTGACCCAAACCACCGGCTTTATTACGTTGACGACCCTGATCGGCTACTGTCAGTTTTTTGCTGAACCTTACATCATGACCGACGGCGGTCCGTTAAACAGCACCTTGAGCATCGTCTTACTTATGTACCGCGAGGGATTCAAGTATTGGCGCATGGGCTATTCGGCGGCACTGGCCTTTATCCTGTTTGGGATAATTTTAATCGTAACACTCATTCAAATGCGATTCCAGAGGAATTATGTATTATAAGATCCGGATTCGCAAAGTTATTCTCTATTTGGTTCTCTTAATTGGGGTGGTGCTGACGATTACACCTTTTGTGTGGATGATTTCCGCCTCCCTGATGCCGGTGGGTCAGGCCAACCAATTTCCACCGAAGTTCTGGCCGGAAAAAGTAACCTTCGAGCATTATCAAATTCTGTTCAGTCGTTTGAATGTGACCCGCTACTTTCTTAATAGCATTGTGATCTCGCTGTCCATTACCGGCATTTCACTGATTTTCAATTCCATGGCGGGCTTTGCCTTCGCAAAGTACCGCTTTGCCGGGAAGCAAAAACTATTCAAACTACTGCTCTCAGCCATGGTGATTCCTGCCCAGGTAACAATGCTGCCGCTTTTTCTGATGCTCAATCGTATGGGTTTTATCAATACCTATTGGGGCGTAATCATTCCGGGTATGGCCAGCATTTACGGAATTTTCCTGATTAGACAGTATATTATCTCCATCCCGGATAGCTTAATCGAGTCCGCCCGTATCGACGGCGCTCACGATTTTTATATTTACTGGAAAATTATCTTGCCGGTGGCGAAACCGATCCTGGTAACCCTGGCGTTATTTACCTTTATGGGTGCCTGGAATGATTTCCTGTGGCCCTTGATTGTGTTGACGAAGGATTCCATGTATACCCTGCCGGTGGTTCTCGCCAATTTGATGGGCGAGCACGTGCAGGATACGGAAATGATGATGGCCGGTTCGGTGATCACGATTCTGCCGATCATTATCGTCTTCCTGGCGATGCAGAAATACTATTTGCGCGGTATTATGCTGGGCAGCGTAAAAGAATAATTGGAGTAACATTGAGTTTTCCGGGAGATTTTATCTGGGGCGTGGCGGCAGCCAGCTACCAGATTGAAGGCGGCAACGGTGAAGATGGGCGGGGGACATCAGTATGGGATATGTTTTGTAAACAGCCCGGTAAAGTAAAAGGCGGCGAATCCGCCAATGTCGGTCCCGATCATTACCATCGCTGGCGGGAAGATATCGATCTAATGGCTAAGCTCGGAATACAGGCTTATCGCTTGTCCATTGCCTGGCCACGGGTGCTGCCGGATGGTATCGGTAAGCCGAACGTAAAAGGATTAGCCTTCTATGATAAATTGATTGATGGTCTATTGGAAAATGGCATCGACCCCTGGATTACGCTTTTTCACTGGGATTATCCTTACGAACTATTCCTGAAAGGCGGTTGGCTACATCCTGATAGTTCCGACTGGTTCGTTGAATATACCCGTGTCGTTGTGGAAAAGCTCTCTGACCGGGTAAAGTACTGGATGACTCTCAACGAGCCGCAATGCTTCATTCATTTCGGTCATCAGACCGGCAGCAATGCTCCTGGTCTGAAACTCAATTTTCCGGAGGTACTGACCGCCGGGCACAACGTTTTACTGGCCCACGGAAAAGCTGTTCAAATTATCAGGGCTCATGCCAAAACGCCGCCCCAGGTTGGTGCCGCGTTAGTGGGTATCATTTCGGTTCCTGCAATGAACACGCCACAGGACCTCGATGCTGCCCGCCAGGCAACATTTGCCATCATGGAAAAGAACCTCTGGAACAATACCTGGTGGGCCGATCCTATGATTCGGGGCGAGTATCCTGCCGACGGATTGAAAATCTTCGGTTCTCTGATGCCTAAGGTTTCAGCGGATGATATGGAGATGATCCGGCAACCGATGGATTTCTATGGGGTGAACATATACACCGCAGATAAAGTTAAGGCTGAGGAAGAAGGGTGGCAAACTCTTGGCCCCGAACCCGGCTCCGCCCGCACCGCTATGGACTGGACAATTGTCCCGGAGTCCCTCTACTGGGGACCGAAATTCTTTTATGAACGCTATGGTCTGCCGATTGTAATTGCCGAGAATGGCATGGCGAACCTTGATTGGATCGGTGTTGACGGCAAAGTGCACGATCCTCAGCGGATCGATTATCTCAACCGATATCTGAAAGAATATCAACGCGCTATAAGCGACGGTGTGTCCGCCAGGGCTTACTTCCAGTGGTCGATTCTGGATAATTTTGAGTGGGTCGAGGGGTTTAGCAAACGTTTTGGGTTGGTCTATGTGGATTATGTCAGTGGGCGACGCATTCAAAAAGATTCTGCAACTTGGTATAAAAAGTGTATTGTCACCAATGGCAAAATTTTAAATGTTGATTTATAAAAATAACCTCATTGACTTTGGAAAGATAAATAAATTACTCGATTCTGCTTAACTACACCACCTGAGGAAACATTTTAAGTATCGGATTTACATTTAAAGTAAAATATTTTTTGTGGATTGAACTGAGCCACCCGCCGGGATCGAACCGGCGACCTGCTATTTACGAAACAGCTGCTCTACCAGCTGAGCTAGGGTGGCATAGAAAAAGCGCGAAAATTTACAACATTGACTGGCATTTTGCAACGACGTTATGTTCCTGGCAGGGTTTCATTCAACACAACCCCAAAATCAATTATAGATACAGTTAGAAAAATGACGGACTACCAATATTTCCTCCGGTCTTTGAGTGAGTTATCAAAGGGTAAAACGAGAAGGCAATTCAGGAAAAAGATGCCATTATCCAGGAATTACAGGTGAAAATAGAAAAATTATCAAAAAGAAAACCTTGACAATCCGCTAAAGATATAAGAATTTTGTCATGGTATATTATATTGCTACTTTTTCGTTCGTAAATATTGTTTGGTTATTCAAAAGGGGGTTCCCCAGCGCATATAAATAATTGAGTGGAGATGAATTCGGATGACGGATAAATTCAACGTTAGCAAGAAAAAAACACATGCTCAGCCTTACGACACTAAAATTTCAGAAAAGTGTAACAAATGCTCCGGTGAAGTTGTGTATCGAAGAAAATCTTATTTTGGTAAAAAGACCTATTTCAGAATCTGTAACAGCTGCGGATGGTACGAGTTAATGGATCGTGAGTCATGGAACAGTGTTATTAACAAGAACGATTCTGCCGATAAAAAAAAGCAGAAAAACTGATTTTCATTGAACATACTCATCCTTGCGGCACTTTCTAAAGAACTGGATCCTATTCAACGGTATTTAACGCCCGAATATAAAAACCAAAAGCACGTTCAGCTATATTTTCAAAAGATATCAATAGGTTTTAAAAATGATCGGTCGTTTATTGCAAACTGCATGGTAAAGAATTCGATACAGCAGGTCATCAACGCCGGAACCGCCGGAGCCCTGAATGATGGATTAGAAATACGGGATATCATATTTCCATCCAAATATATAAGCGGTCGATCAAACCAGCTTTCCGCGGGTGAACTTTGCATCCAATTTAATAATTCCACATCACAAATACCTTCAAACTGGGTACGATGCTCTTTATATACAGCTGAAAACGCCATTACATCCGAATCGGAAAAGCGGGCGGTAGCGTTGAAAACCGGCGCTTATGCAGTCGATATGGAAGCGTTTCGGATCGCTGAGTTTTGCCGTGAATTATCAGTTCCATTTTGTTCATTGAAAGTGATTTCAGATACAGCCGATTCAGCCACAGTGTCTATATTTAAAAAGAATCTTGACAGTACAATTGATAAACTGAAAAATGAGTTAAAAATATTGATCGATCTGGTTTCTGCTAAAACCGGAATACATGAAAAATAATGGATGATCCCGGACGCATATCGGTAATTATTCCCACCTACAACAGGGGTGCTGCACTGGAACGTGCGATCAAGTCCGTCTTGAGCCAGACATATAAAAACTATGAATTGATCGTTGTTGATGACGGTTCAACTGATAATACAAGCCGGATTTTATCAAAATTTACAGAGAAGATACGATTTTACTCAAAACTCCATGGCGGCGTCTCATCGGCGCGAAATTTCGGGTTGGAAAAATCTGAAGGTACCTGGGTTGCCTTCCTGGATTCGGATGATTACTGGCTTCCGGAAAAATTAGATCGGCAGATGCAATACCTTCGGGAGCATCCGGATATTATGATTGTCCAGACCGATGAAAAATGGATCCGAAAGGGGAAATTCGTCAATCCCATGAAAAAGCATCAAAAATATTCCGGTTGGATTTTTCCCAGGTGTCTGCCGCTGTGTATCGTCAGTCCTTCGGCAGTGCTGGTTCATCAGAAAGTTTTCAACGATGTGGGAGTATTTGATGAGAACATGCCGGTATGCGAAGACTATGACCTGTGGTTGCGAATTGCCTATAAGTACCAGATTGCCCTGATCCCGGAGAAATTAATTGTTAAAACCGGCGGACATTCGGATCAGCTATCCCGCCAATACTGGGGAATGGACCGCTATCGCATCCAGGCTCTGGAAAAATTATTGAAAGAAGACATTACCGATGACCAGCGGGAATTGGTGCTAAAAGAAATTATTAAAAAACTGACTGTTCTGGAAACCGGTCGCCGGAAACGATATGATCTTCCCAATATCTTCGCCGGAAAACTAAGTGAATATCGGAGAAAACTCGATGCAGTTCGTAAAGCCGGTAGTTCTGACTCTTCGTCAAATAAATAAAAACGATACAACCTTTGATGTTTTTGTCTATCAGCCGGTGGTGGATAATTTATCTTTTTTACAAAACCAAATTCTTGTACAACCAGCTGAAAATGGCTATAGAATAGTATATGGATTCGATTTTTTGCAGACTGATTACCAGGATGACGACCGCATTGTGACGTACGTTATTCCGGGATCATTGGATGTATTATCGGTATTAGCGCTTATTATTAAAATTCAGATAAATAAGCGGGCGCTGTATCCCGTTGAGGTTGGAAAACTTTTATCCGTTGCTAAAACATATAATATTTCCGATGACGATATTTTGCACAGACTTTTCCCTGAAATAAAAATCACTGCCCGGAACAAATTAATCGAACAGTACAAGTCAACGACATCAATTCAAGCTGCTCTTCGGGAGTATTTGATTCAGAAAAATGCTCCTCTGAAAACATGGCTGTTATTTGCTGATCTAAATGACCCGGAACGAAAGCAAATCGGAAAATTCATTGCAAAATTCCGTCCCACATTAAGTGTATTGGAAGAAATTATGCTGTATCTTTCTGAAATAAAGACCAGGGATCGAAAGGATCTTGCCGCGGTTTTAAAAGATCTAAACTGGGAGAAATATTTTCAAGCCGGCGATATTGCGCTAAAGGATTCTCTGGCGCAATTGCGAACGGCGGTTTTTCAGAAACGATACCCTCAATTATCGATTCATAAAAATTCTATCGACAGCGATATCAAAAAACTTGATTTGCCGAACAACGCAACGCTATCCTACGATGAATCTTTCGAAAAGAAGGAATTGACGCTGCAATGGCGATTGCGTACTTCAAAAGACTTGAAACGTCTGCAGCAATTGGGCGACGACATGACCATCCAAAAAATTCGGCAGATTATGGATAAATTATAGATGAATCTGAAAAACCGGTTTCTTCGCATTTTTGTAACAGAATCCGCTTTAAACGATGCCGTGACCGGCGCTATTATCGAGAAATATCCTGGCCGAATACAAAAGGTTGTGCCGGACGACTATGATATAAGTGAAGATATTCGGGATATGGATCCTAAGAGAGTTCTTTATCTGACACACTCAAAGGGTGATGTGGTAAAAGGGTGTCCCGGAACCGCAGAGAGCTACTTATGTTGCAATTATCAGGTCATCAACCAGACTCAGAATTGTCC
>JAHIOG010000182.1 GCA_018895675.1 bacterium | reverse complement strand
CAATTCTCTATTCGGTGTTTCAATCTGAAGTGTACGCAAACGCAGATTGTGATAATGTTCGGCAGTCCTATTGTAATATGTTTCCGGATCACGGCTCAATCGCTGATAGATTTCCATCACATTGTCCCTTTTTCCTTTTCCGCCCGCAATAATAATCAGAATATATTTATCTATAACAGTTTCAGGATTTTTTAAATCGATTTTGAATTCATTTGGTGCATCGGACAACATATGTGCAGGAGTGTATGAGATGCCTGACGCAGCGGGGGATCCAACAAAGCCATGGTTATTATCTGTCGGCTCCGAAATAATATATGCCTTCAGATTATTATCCCAATAAGCATATTGTCCTCCAATTCCCGCAGGCCACATAGGCTGTAATATTGGCAGGAATCCACATATAATCGTCAGTGGTTCAGTGCTGTCCACATCCAGTAAAATAATAGCGCCCGGTTCATCAAATGGTGTTATATAAATGGCGCGTACTGTAAATGATTGATATGTATAAGTGAGAATGGTTGCTTCCGGCGTTACAGAGATATAACGGACAATATCTTTACCGTGAATTGGTCTGGTTGAACTTCCGACAAGAAAGGAAAATTCAAAATTTCGAATAAGCTTCAAGGGATATGCCCATGCTTCAAACGAACCGCTTTCAAATCCGAGAATAGCAAATTTTCTTCCCGCTTTATTGAATGGAGTCGATGGCTGTGCCAGACGATGCAGTTCGAGATCATTGGCTTCCAGTTTAAAAGTAGGGATTAAACCATCTTGAGCGAGAGATACACTTACTAATAAAAAGTTAAAGAGAATCATCAACACACTGATTTTCTTTTTCATATATACCTCATATATGATACGAATAGTATATCATATCAGATTTGGGTTATTCTTCTTCACCTAACTGCATCACATCCATCATCATCCGGTTAATTATACCAGCCCAGATATAGGTTTTGTGATAGCCTGCCCATTGGTCATCGGGGCTATAGAATTCCCACAGATTATGGTCTTTCTTTAATTGAGCGATCATGTTAGCGGCGACGCGGTCAACCAGTTCTCTTGCGAGATCGTCATACCCGTATTGAATCAAACCGTCAACAATGAAAAAATCCCACTCTACCCAAACCGGACCATTCCAGTAACCTTTGGGATTGTAATAAGAGTCATCAGCCGATAAACTCGGCACACCGTATTTCCTCCAGAACTTATTCGGATCAGTCAATTTGGCAACTAATTTCTCAGCGCGTTCTTTGCTTACAATTCCCGCCCAAAGCGGCAGAAATCCGATGATCTCCTCGCGTTTCAGATCGTTCTTTTTCTTGTAAGTAAAATCATGGTCGCTTATATCTACATTGTAATAGAAGCCTGTCTCTTCATCCCAAAATATCTCGTTTATCTTTTTTTGGCGAGTCAGGGCATCTTTTTCCCATATCTTCGCTTCTTTTTTCTCACCTAACTCAAGAGCCATCGATTCCAAAGCTCTGGCTTCCTTTACTAACATAACGTTCAAGTCAACCGCTTCAAAATTGCTGGGCCAGCCGACCTCATCCCAAACAGCGACAAGCCCGTCACGCACGCATTCCAGAACCGCATGAGCGCCCCATTCACACAAACCGTCATTATCACTATCTCTATTACTTATATAATAATTGTAGAATTTTTTACTGGATTGATACATTTCTTCTAAAAATTCCTTGTCTTTTGTGATCTTATATACCTCCCAGTTCTGCCAGGCATACCAGGGCGCCGAGCTCGTGAGTTGATTATTATGTTCGATAATTTCATCAAGAAAAGAGCCGGTTCTGTAATTGATATAACCGCTTTCATACTGTCGTTCGCTATAAACTCGCTGTGAATTCATAGCGCTTACCGGGTCCATATAGGCGTAAGCCATCATTGTCAGGCTTTCATGAAATACCTGACCGCCATGTCCCCAACCCCAGGTAGGTTCGCGGGAGAAAACGTAGTAATTATAACTGCTTTTCTCTTCGGGAGGCAACATTACCTGGCGCATCAGATTGAAGGCGCTCCAATAGAGCATTTCCTTATCCGGATCTTCAAAAGACAATCTCGGGATATTCTTAAACAATTCTTCATTTGCCGTCAGATACTTATTCAAATCTTCATTTAAAACATCTTTTGCTCTTTTAATCAATTCCTGTTGAGACACATATGGTCTGGCAACTGCCCTTACAATGCGAAGATGTTCAGTTGCATCGGGTTTTAATTGTAGTTTAGTAGGCATAGCAATAACCCGGCAAAAATCCTTAACATCATTTTTTAATTGATCGGGATAGCGGATATCGGTCAGGAAGTCACTGCCGGCGATATTATTGACTTCTTCGGTATGCATACTCATTTTACCATTTTTATCAATCGCCGTAACAACATATCCGTAAATTTTATCCCCCTGAATATTCTTATCGGTAAAGAAACGTTTGGTTATTTCTTTTTCGATAAGTTCATAATATCCATTACTACGATAATCACAACGATAGATATTAAAATTTATATCCTTTTCGGCATGCTTCCAGAAAAGACGTATTTCAGTTCCGCTTCCCCAAATGTCTTTATCCATATCTGAAGGCGCAGCCAGAAGAGAAATTTCTTTAAATACGATATCCTTACGCACGGAATGTTCATCTGATAAATTACGAATAGTATCTGTCATTGTGGAATATTCACCGGTTTCACGACATAAAATTGAAATTGTATAAATGTCGCCATCTTTTAGTACACCGAAGTTTCCTAACTCTATGCCATAGTAACCATAGGTATTAATATTGGCATCGGTACTTCCCCAGCGCGGTGCAGTGCCTGTTAATATTTTCGAAGGATCATTATTCAGCATAACCATAATCTGTGGTTTCGGATTCCAATGACGACAGCGTCCGCCATCTTCATGAGACATCTTGCCCCAAACAACATAAACAGGTTTTTTATCGATATCTACATCGTGGGGGATTTGAATATGCCCCCATTTGTAACTGCGGTAGCTCGTAATACGGTCCGGTTTTCGTGACAGAAGAAAGACATCTTGCACCGGATTGATATAAGGCACATCATGACCAAGAACCCAACTGTCCGGTAATTCTTCATGATCAAAAGTTATGGCGTTATCATCAGCATGAAATTGTACATTATTAAAAGTGCGGTAATTATTCTGAATAAAGGGAATTACCTGAAAAACCAATTTTTCCTTACCGGTGTTTCTCAAAACAATATCATGTACTGCCACATGCGAACTATAAACCAGAAAAGTCGCATCAACCTGCAAATTTTCATAAGGAGCATAATGATATTTCACCATATCGGGATAAGATACTGT